>JANNWW010000170.1:0-3137 GCA_031409255.1 Crocinitomicaceae bacterium | reverse complement strand
AAATCGTTCGTGGGATTTGGATAAACACTTACAATTTCTTCGTTAACACTCTTAGATTCCTTTTCAATTCTATAATCCTTTTTAACTTCAATAACTTCGCTTTCTGTTGAAATTGCATTTTTATTATTTGATGTACACGCTGAATAACCAATGTACAAGTGCACATCAGAACCTGGTTTAAAATGTACGCCATTTGTCACATGTATTTGATCACCAGCTCTCAAACTAACTTTTGCATTTTCTTCCGTATTGTAATCACCAATAGGAGTGCTTGGTGTAACATTTTCACCAATTTGAATTAAATTTCGAGCTTGAAGTGTAACTCGGTATTCATAATCTAATCTTGCTTGACTTCCCACATTTTGATTCTGTAGACCTAAATACCAAGGCTCCAGTTCGTTGTAAATAAATGAATTTAAAGCATCTTTGTTGTCTTGATCGGCTTGGTCCATTTTAATATGAGGGTCAATTTGGTCATCACAATATATCGCATCAAAAGGGGTAATCTGGTAA
This sequence comes from Crocinitomicaceae bacterium, assembly GCA_031409255.1. Taxonomy (GTDB): domain Bacteria; phylum Bacteroidota; class Bacteroidia; order Flavobacteriales_D; family Crocinitomicaceae; genus Fluviicola. Next base: position 2,624 of record JANNWW010000170.1, on the reverse strand, counting down.
TGATTTACAGGATGACCAATATGTGGATACCCATAGTAATTAGAAGGCGGAATATTTACAATATCTAAATCTTTATACATCAATCCTAAAGCTTGTAAGTCAATTGTCATACCACCATTACTAGGCCATAGGCTTTTATCAATTCCTAATGCTGTAACAACAGGTTTATGCGAAAAACGATGTTTATCAAAAAACACACCAAAATATGCAATTCTTGCTACTGAAATCAAGTTTCCTGTACCATCTAAATATGATCCAGAAGCTGCATCTATTTCTTGCATTTCTGTCACATCAATATTGTGTTTAGTGCCAAAATGAGCTGAACCTGACCCAAAACCAAAACTAAAAGAATTTATATTTCTTCTTCTGAAAATGTTATATGTTTGAGGAGAATTCATGTATTTAGGAGAACCCCATCTTAATTTTTTTAAACCCAGATCATAATAGTAATAATACTCACCTGCTTCTAGATAATCATCGGGAACACTTTCACTATTTTTTCTTTTATAATCACCCAAAGAAATAGCAATATTTCGAGTATACTGTTGCATCGGAATATTAAATTTGTGGTTATCCCAAATACTCAGTGCATCATAATAACTTTGGCGCAATGGATGATGTGTTGGTTGAATATCAACATCATACGTATGAGATATAAATATACCAGGATCCGTTGCTTGAGCGTGATACATCAATAACTCTTTAACTGTTTTTTGGTTTATTGTAGATCGAATAAACATTTTCAGAAATATAGGTAAGACTAAGAAACTTGAATTAATAAGTGAAGGATGATAATCATCGCTATAAATGTGATATTGAACTGCTAAAGGTAGATTAGCTCCATAAAAATTACCATCATGTGCAATGAATAATCGAGTATGGTGATTTGGATAAGTTGGGTCTTGAAAATGTAACTTCTCCATCTTTAATAATGTCAACCGTGCAATATCAGAACCCATTGATGAACCTTGAATGACATTTTCATAATTATCATTTTGTTTGTATTCTTCATTCAAATAAATCAAGAATTTTTCTAAAACACCAGCCGATTCTTGCATTCCGTGTTGCTGTGGTTTCATATGAATATTAAATTTCACTAAAATCACATCGTAATCATTTGCTCGAATATCATCCAATAAAAAATTATGTTTCTCCGTATAAATTTTCCAGGTCTTTTTGAAAGATTGGCCAATTATAGGAGGTCGATAACCAGTAAGAAGAATATATGGCTTCAAAGGCCTTGTAGCATTTTCTCTATTACAACTTGGTATTAAACACCATTTTAATGAATTACCATCATTGTCAGAAATTTTTCCACAATCATTACAACCTGGATCCCAAAGGTTAAAATTTAATCCACAAATAACTTCCTCGTCTAATTCATATAATTCACCTAAATCTATATTACTTTTTGGTTTTATTGTAAACTCTTCCAATGGTGTATTAATAACACAATTATTTAGAAGCGTATCACCATTTGTAAAAATAACTCTTACAGAAAATTTTTGTATAGAATCATATTTTGGATAAAAACCATACTGAATGTCCCAATCAATTAAATGCCATGCACTATCAATTTTAAACTCAATTGAATTTATATCGGACCAGGTTTTATAATTACTTAAAAAATCCTGTTTACGAAATACAAATCCCATGAAATCAGAAGAAGATAAATCATTTAAAGGTCCAATTAATTGTGCTTTATGGGTATTAACAATACTCAAATCTGACGGTTGTAAATCGTTTAATACAATACCGGTATTACTTAAAATTCCATTTTGGTATCCTAAAATTTCTTCTACTTCATTAAATTGAAAATCCAATATAGAAAAAGGATAGACAAATATTTCTTTATCGAACTCATTTTTAGCAACATACACACTTACAGAGTCAAAAATCACTTTAGGGTCATATAAATTAGGTTGAATCATACTTATCCTATTGATTTCAGATAAAAACCGAAAAGTCATATCTGCATTTGAAGGATAAGTGCTACTTTCACCTTTGAATAAATGTGTATTTTTTAATAAAATATTTGTTGAATCAGACATCATTTTATTTATCAAAAAACCAGTGGGTGCTTTTGAAGATAAATTTAAATAGATAGAATCTGCTAACTTTTGTTCGCTTATCCAAATAGTGTCACTCTGCCCCCATCCGTGCACTCCCACACAGATGAAGAAATAAAATAGCCAATTTTTCATGTTTATTTCATTTGAGATTCAAGTAATTCAATCTTCGTTTGTTGCACTTTCATCAACTCATCCTGAAGTTTCATTCGTTCTTCCATTTGGATAAGATAAAGCGTTAATTCTTCCACTTTTTCCAACAAGATTTTATTTCCTTCACCTAAATTCAAGCCGTTCTCTTTCACTTCTTGTGCACTAGGAACATTTGGCAAATGCTTGTTTTCAGCAATGTATTGTTTTAGTTCGGATAGTGGTTTGAGTTTGTAACTTGGTTCAAAAACATAATCTGGCCATGCGACATCTAAGTTCACTTTTACTTCGCGTGCATAAACTAATCCATCAGTATTAACTTGAAAAACTTTATAACCAGCTGCATTTTCAACAATAATTGGTTTTGTATTGAAACCTAATGAGAGTTTGATGTGTAATTTTGAA
>JANNWW010000169.1:0-11344 GCA_031409255.1 Crocinitomicaceae bacterium | reverse complement strand
ATTTGTAAAAACTATTTCTTTTAAAACAGTATCTCACTCGTCTATTTTCTTCGAAATAGCTAGCTATTCCTCATAAAACGAGTCTCAGATCTACTATTTTAAAATAAATTCTGAGATGAATTTAGAATCGAACTCAGGTTTATATCAAAGTTTCTGCTTGGTTGATAATGAAGCTCTTCGAAATAGCTACCTTCGGGTAGCTGTAAACCTTTTGCGGAAATGGTAAAACAACACCTTCGAAATGTATTCAACATTCAGGAAAATGATTAAGTTGAACACAGAATCCTACTATAACTTTGCAGTCATTAATAATCAATTAAAAAAAATAGTATGATTGAAAAAAAGATTTGGAAAAGGGGGCTCTCAATTTTATTGATTTTCCAGATAGTTGTAGCACTATCGTTAGCACTATTTTCTTTAGTAAACTTCCCGAGTTTACTTGAACAATTTGGTATGAAATACCAACCAGATATGGGAATTTTACAATTAATAATGGCGTACAATTTATTTCTATCATTAAGTATTTGTTCTTGGAGTTTAATTTGGATTCGAAAAGGTAATGTAGCAGGAATTCAAGCGGGCTCAACCGTTGGTTTGCTTATTTTCATTGTTAGCTTTACAGTATTTCTTAAATTTGACAGAATTGACATGTTATTATTTGATAGTTTGAGGGCATTTTTGATGGTTGTTTTTGGTATATTGGCTTATAAAGAACATACGAAATTTCAACCTTTAAATTCTTAATTTAATATCTAAACAATGATTGAAAACAAAAATTGGAATACACAAAATATTCCCAATCAAAATGGTAAAATAATTATAGTTACTGGTGCTACTAGTGGCTTGGGAAAGGAAATCGCTAAGGTTTTTGCAGAAAAAGGTGCAACCGTAATAATGCCCGTTCGAAATTCAGAAAAAGCCAAATTGGTGCGTGAAGAAATTTTGAAATTAAATCCTGATTCCAAAATAGATTTGCGAAGTTTAGACCTTAGTAGTCTAAATTCTATTAAATTATTTTGTGATGAAATTTCTAAATCATACAACCAATTAGATATTCTGATAAACAATGCAGGAATTATGTATTGCCCTTATTCTAAAACCCAAGATGGTTTTGAAATGCAAATGGGAACAAATCATTTAGGGCCATACGCTTTAACAGCCCAACTTCTGCCTTTGTTAAGAAAAACAGCTAACAGCAGAATCGTAAACACTGCTAGTCTTGCACATTTAACAGGTAATATTGATTTTGAAGATATAAATTGGGAAAATCGAAAATACAAAACAATGCAAGCCTATGCAGATAGTAAAATTGCAAATTTATATTTCCACTATGAATTAACAAAAAAAATAAAAGAGCAAGAAAATGCACCATTAGTGATTGCCGCACACCCAGGTTGGACAAAAACCGAATTGGATAGGCATATTGGTTTAGTTGGTGTTATTAGTAGTATTATTGGACAAAAGGTACAAATGGGTGTTTTGCCAACTTTACGAGCAGCAATAGACCCTCAAGCTATATGTGGTGATTATTTCGGACCATCAGGTTTTAGAGAAATGAGAGGACATCCAATTAAAGTAAAATCAAATGAAATGTCTCACAATTCTCAAAATGCGGAAAAACTTTGGATGCTTTCTGAAAAACTCACAGGTATAAAATATTAAAAATGAGTGAATTTTATCATACGAAGAGCATATCAGAAGCCCATCAGTTTTTAGGTATGAATCCGCCCGCCCATCCACTTATTACAATTATTCGGGAATGGCCAAAAGTAGATTTTGATTTTGCAAATACTAAAATGACTAGCGATTTATTTATTATTGGTATGAAGGGCGGAATAGGAACTATTAGGTATGGAAGAAACACTTACGATTATGACAAATGCACAATGGTTTTCACTGCACCAAAACAAGCCCTTACTTTTGAAAGCAATATAGATTATTCTAGCCACACAGGTTGGACAATTTTGTTTCACCCTGATTTAATTCGTAAATCTGTTTTAGGTAGCGAAATTGATAAATTTTCTTTTTTTGATTACAGCGTAAATGAAGCACTGCATTTATCCGAAAAGGAAAATAACATATTAAATGATTTTGTTCAGCATATAGAAATTGAAATCAATCAAAATATAGACAAACACTCTCAAGATTTAATTATTGCGAACTTACAATCTATCCTCAAATATTGCCAACGTTTTTACGACCGACAATTTTTTACTCGTACCAATTTAAACAAAGATTACGTTGTACTTTTTGAAAAATATTTAGAAAAATATTTTTCCTCTGATATGCTTGCAAACAAAGGACTTCCAACTGTTTCTCATTGTGCAGATGCATTAAATATGTCTGCAGGTTATTTAAGTGATTTATTAAAACTAGAAACAGGCAGAGGTGCAAAAGACCACATTCACGATTTTATTATTGAGAAAGCAAAAACTTTATTACTCGGTTCTAACAGATCTGTTAGTGAAGTTGCATACGGTTTAGGTTTTGAATACCCACAACATTTCACGAAGTTATTCAAGCTAAAAACAGGATTGAATCCGACAGATTTTAGAACATTAAATTAAAAGCACTGGCTATAAAATTTCTTTCAAAACATTCGAAACAATTACTCAAAAAGCAAACTTCAAAATATCTTCATACAACTTCTCGTATATCGGTAAAACACGGTCTAAAGAAAATTCTTTTGCTCTACTCAAAGCATTTACACGGAACTTCTGAAGTTCAATTTTATCGGAAAGAATTTTGATCGCGTTTTCAGCCATTTCGTTCACATTGCCAACGTCTGACAAATAACCCGTTTTACCGTGAAGGTTTACTTCAGGAATTCCGCCGGTATTCGAAGAAACTACTGGAACGCCCTCTGCCATTGCCTCCAAGGCAGCCAATCCAAAGCTTTCGGTTTCAGATGGAAGTAAAAATAAATCTGTTAAACCTAAAATAGGGCCCGTATCTCTAATTTTTCCTGTGAAAATAATTTTGTCACAAAATCCGTTTTCACGCGCATAGCGTTCCACCAAAACTCGCTCAGGACCGTCGCCGCAAAGAATCAATTTTGCTGGAATTTTCTTTAAAACTAGATCGAAAATTTTCACTACGTCTTCTACTCGCTTCACAGGACGAAAATTCGACACGTGACAAAGCAAACGCTCTTCATCCTTCGCATAGTATCTTCGTTTTTCCATGTCGATTATCGGAAGTTCGTCGTTTGATTCTATGAAGTTCGGAATCACGTGAATTGGACGCGTAGTTTTAAATAATTTGTAGGTGTCGTCTTTTAAACTTTCAGATACAGCCGTAACTGCATTCGAAGAATTTAAACAAAAAGTAATCACCGGCTCAAATGAGGGATCTTTTCCAACAAGCGTAATATCTGTTCCGTGTAATGTTGTGATGAAAGGTATATTGATTCCCTGTGACTTCAAAATTTGTTGCGCCAAAAATGCAGCCGAAGCATGCGGAATTGCATAGTGAACGTGCAATAAATCTAGTTTTTCGTATTTCACAACGTCAACCATTTTGCTCGCCAACTCGGTTTCATAAGGTTCGTATTCAAACAAAGGATAATCGCTCACAGCCACTTCATGGTAAAAAATATTCTCTCGAAAACTTCCCAAACGAACTGGTTGTGAATAGGTTATGAAATGAATTTGATGTCCTTTTTTAGCCAAAGCTTTGCCCAATTCTGTTGCTACAACTCCACTTCCTCCATAAGTTGGATACAATACGATTCCTATTTTCATTTTATTTATTGGCTTTTGCTTCATTTAATGCTTCGTATATAACACGCTGAATTTCAGTTCGAACGCTCATACTTGTGATTTTTTTATTTTCTGCATTCGGATAAACTCTGTTTGAAACAAATACAAAATTAACTTTGTTCACTGGGTCGGCCCAAGCACATGTGCCCGTAAAACCAGTATGACCAAATGTTTCGGGTGAAACGCCTTCGTAAGTTGGACCTTTAGATGAACCTACAATTGGTTTATCAAAACCAAGTCCTCTCCTATTTCCTGGACAATATTGACAAGACGTCCATTTTTGAACCACCGCTTTTGAAATATAACTTTCAGAACCAACTTGCCCGTCATTTAAAAGCATTTGCATAAGTGCCGCTAAATCTGTTCCAGTTGAAAACAAGCCAGCATGACCAGCAATTCCGCCCATCATTGCGGCTCCGGGGTCGTGCACATATCCGTGAATGACTTGATTTCGGAAATCTTTGTCGTCTTCTGTAGGAACAATTCGGTTTTTTGGAAATTTCAATAAAGGTTGATACGTCATTGATTGCAAACCAAGTGGCGCATATAATTCGTCGTGTGTGTATTTATCGATTGATTTACCTGATGCCGATTCGATGTATCGCATGAAAAAATAATAACTCAAATCGGAGTATTCGTATTTTCCCCTTGGCCCAAGCGGCGCTTTTACGATTGTTTCCATCATGGTTTTCCAATAATCGTCGCGAATCCAAATCCCTTCTGCCACGGGTGTTTTGAATCCTTCTTTCATTTCAGTTGAATAGATTTCGGAAATCAATTTTCCTTCTTTTCGTGTAGTTTTGTAGAACGGAACCCATGCAGTTAAACCAGCTTGATGCGTCAATAAATCGCTTGCTTTTAGGTTTTTATAAGGCGTTTCTCCAACCAAATCTGGAATGAGTTTTCCTAAATTATCGTTTACATCGAACTTGTTTTCCGATGTTAATTTCATTAAAGAAACAGTTGAAGCAGCAATTTTTGTTATTGATGCCAAATCATACACATGGTTTAAAGTGACAGAATCGCCTTTTTCATACATGGTTGTTCCGTACGCTTTTCGGTGAATCACTTTTCCGTCAATTGCAACAACTACTTGGCATCCAGGAAGCGCCTTGGCTGTAATTGCATTCTGAACAATTTGATCAATTTCTTCTAATTTAGTTCGAGAGATTCCTAATTCCTCTGGAACAGTATATTTCAACTTTCCATTTGGAACTAATTTCAAACCAAAACCTTCTTTCCACGTTTCATTTATTGCTATTTGCAATTTTCCGTTCACTTCTTCAGCGCCGAAAATTGCTTGTGCGGCAGCTTCCTGACAAAAACGTTGGTTTTCGTAAGCCAATAAACATGCATCAATTGAACTTGGTAGAGCCGATTCGTTCATTAAAACCAAAGGATTTCCGAAGAAGGTAAGAATTGCCGTTGCTTTTTCAGGAATAATAGCTGTAAGCTCTTTCCAGTTTTCAAAACCATAATTGTCGCCTGCTCGCTGAGAAGACGCGTGCAAATCAATCAAATAAATAGTTTCATCTTTAAAACCAAACTTCTTTAAACGTTCTGTGGCTTCCTTAATCGTGAAAAAATGGTGATGCTCGGCTTTTGCATATAAATCAATTCGATCTCTGAAATACGAAGTGTGTGTTCCAACTGAAATTCGAACAATTTTCTTGTCCAAACGATTCAAAGGGAGAACGTTTCCTTGGTTTTGAATCAAAGTTAGGGCTTTTTCGTATGTTTTTTGAATTGCAAAGTCTCTTTCGTTGTCTATTGCTTTTCTTTTCACTTCGGGTTTTGAAATGATTGCTTTGAATTTTGCACGCAACACATTTGCACATCTACTTTCAACATCTTTCAATTCTAAATCGCCATTTTTGACCTTTTTCACAATCAACTCTATCGCTTCCTCAATAGATTCGGGATACAATAAAACGTCGCAACCAGCCATGTATGCTTTTGCAACCACTTCCGATTTTCCGTATTTATCTGCAACGGCTTTCATGTTTAAAGCATCAGAAATAACTAAACCTTTAAAATTGAATTCCTTGCGCAAATAATCTTGAATCACTTTTTTAGACAAACTGCTTGGCGTTCCAGATTCGTCTAGTTTTGGAACATTCAAATGGGCAATCATAACTGCGCTAGTTCCGGCTTGAATTCCGCTTTTAAAAGGAACGAATTCTGTTTGACGAAATTCTGCTTCTGTTTTCGAAACGGTTGGTAGTTCGTAGTGCGAATCTTTGTCGGTGTCGCCATGTCCGGGGAAATGCTTGATACACGACAAAACAGATTGACCTTCATGTCCTTCAACAAAGGCGCTAGTGTGTGCAGCAACTCGTTCTTTATTCGACCCAAAGGAACGAAAGCCAATTACAGGATTTTTGTAGTTTGAATTGATATCTGAAACGGGTGCAAAATTGAGGTGAATTCCGAGCATGGATAGTTCAATTGCCATAAATTCAGAGAGTTCTTTTGTCAGCTTTTCGTCGTTGGCAGCTCCAATAGTTTGCGCATAGGGATAGCGTTTTTCTCCGAAGATGCGCATTGCAGCTCCCCATTCGCCATCAATTCCATACAACAAAGGAACTTCAGAAATTGAATTGAATATACTTTGAGCATTTAGTAGGTTTTCTTTTTCTCCTTGAAAGAAAATTACTCCGCCAATTTTATTTTTTTGAATCAGTTGTTTGGTTTCTTCTAGGTGTTGTTCACTTTTATTTGTCCAACAGGCAATCATGAATGATTGCGCAATTTTTTCTTCGAGACTTAACTTTTTCAATTGTTCTTTTACCCATGCATCTTCTGAAAGTTTAGAAAATTTGGATGAAGGCGTTGGCGTTTGTTTTTTGCTTTTAGCTTGCGATTTACTTACTGAAAGAATCAAAACAAGCGTTCCAATTCCAACAAAAAAAGAGACTAATTTGGCATATTTCATAGAACAAAAATACACTTAATTTAGGGAAACATAGCTGTCTTAAACAGAAAAAGGTGTACGATTAATGCGTATAAACCTTTTCCCAAAATCATTTCTAAAGATTAATGTTTCGAAGCAATTTTAACATCTTTCCAATATTGCATGAGAACGAAACTTGTGATAGCAGAACCTGCCATTCCTTCAATGAAAAGTGCAGCACAAGCCTCAGCTAAGCCAATGTTTTTAGGCCATAACAAACCTCCATCTACTTGCGTTAGAAAATTGGTATTGATGAATTCAACGTAAATTGCAAAACCAGCAACACAAGCAAAAGTTGTTATAGCATTTGCAATAAAAATGGAAGCCAAGCCATTTATATAAGGCAGTGTTGGGTTTTCTTGAATATTTCTTCGCGCCAACATGTTAGAAAACACAAGAACAATGAAAACATTTAAAATCCGAAGTTCAGAATTGTGTTCAAGTCCAAAGAAAATCATCAGGAAAAATAATGCGCCTAAACTAAAAATAGTTAAAATAGCAAAACGAAGCGTTAAAAATTGAGCATTCATAGTTTTTGAATTTTTAGAATTTATTTAATTTACAATGAATTAGAAAGATAAAAAACCGCCAATGATTACTTTGCTGAATTTTTCTACTCAATCGCTTTAATTTGTGTGTAGTCTATTTTAATATGTTTTAAAAAATAAATAGCTAAATAAAAAGTAGAAATAATTTATTTTCATTTTTTTGAAACATCATTTTGACTTTTACCTATCTTTGCGCTGTTCTTTGATATAACTTATGAAGAAAGGTGGAGGGATTAGGCCCTATGATACCTTGGCAACCTCTCAAACTTTTTGAAAAAGGTGCCAAATCCCATCCCGATTTTCGGGAAAAGATAAGTCAGTAATTCTTTTACATCTTCTTCATTCCTATATCTAAATTTTTAGAAGATGACAACAATTCAAGAAATACTCAAATCCCGAATCCTCGTTCTAGACGGTGCAATGGGAACTATGATTCAACGTTACACACTTGCTGAAGAAGACTTTCGGAAAGGTTGGTTCGAAAATCATGCTTCGTCTTTGAAAGGAAACAATGATTTATTGTCGCTCACTCGTCCAGATATTATCAAACAAATTCACCGTGAATACCTTGAAGCGGGAGCAGATATTATTGAAACAAATACCTTTTCAGGAACAACAATTGCACAAGCCGATTATCATTTAGAGCATGCTGTTTTCGATATCAACTTTCATTCTGCAAAAATCGCGAAAGAAATTGCCGAAGAATTTACTAAAAACAATCCCGCAAAACCCCGCTTTGTTGCCGGCTCAATAGGTCCAACAAACAGAACTTGTTCCATCTCACCTGATGTGAATGACCCTGGTTACCGCGCAATTACTTTTGATGAATTGGTTGTAGCTTACACGCAACAGACAAATGCACTTTTAGATGGTGGATGTGACATTCTTCTAGTCGAAACAATTTTCGATACTTTAAATGCGAAAGCAGCTTTGTTTGCAATCGACGAAGTATTAGAAAAACGCGGACTTGAAACTCCAATTATGGTTTCGGGAACAATTACAGATCAAAGCGGTCGCACCTTAACCGGACAAACAACCGATGCTTTTCTTGTTTCTGTTCAACACATGCCCTTACTTTCGATTGGCTTGAATTGCGCACTCGGAGCAAGTGCTATGCGCCCTTATTTACAAATATTAAGCAAAGAATCGCCTTTTGCAGTTAGTGCACACCCAAATGCTGGACTTCCAAATGAATTCGGTCAGTACGATGAATCTGCGCAAATGATGGGCGAACAAATTGAGGAATTCCTGCAAGAAGGATTAATAAATATTATTGGAGGCTGTTGTGGAACAACTCCTGAACACATAAAAGTTATGGCAGATTTAGCTGTAAAATATTCACCACGCATTTTAGAAAAAGAAGCAATTTAACATGGCAAACCTTCGATTATCAGGTTTAGAAACCCTGACTGTAACTCCAGAAAGTAATTTTATTAATATTGGCGAACGCACAAACGTAACTGGGTCGCGCGCTTTCTTGCGAATGATTAAGGAAAATGACTTCGAAGCAGCACTTTCTGTAGCATTAGAACAAGTGCAAGGCGGTGCGCAAGTGATCGATATTAATATGGACGAAGGAATGATTGATGGAAAAGAAGCTATGATTCGTTTCTTGAGTTTAATTGCTTCAGAACCAGATATTTCTCGCGTTCCAATTATGATTGATTCCTCTAAATGGGAAATTATTGAAGCCGGATTAAAATGCGTTCAAGGAAAAGGAATTGTTAACTCGATTTCGTTAAAAGAAGGCGAAGAAAACTTTATCCAACAAGCAAAGAAAATTAAACGCTACGGAGCAGCAACTGTTGTGATGGCTTTTGATGAAAACGGTCAAGCAGATTCTTACCAACGCCGCATCGAAATTTGTGAACGTTCTTACCGCGTTTTGGTTGACAAAGTAAAGTTTCCGCCTGAAGATATTATCTTCGACCCAAATATATTTCCTGTTGCAACTGGAATGGAAGAGCACAACAACAATGCTTTAGATTTTTTCCAAGCAACGAAATGGATTCGTGAGAACTTACCCGGAGCCCATGTTTCTGGAGGTGTTTCAAACGTTTCATTTTCATTCAGAGGAAACAACGCCGTTCGCGAAGCAATGCACAGTGCTTTTCTATATCACGGAATTCAACACGGAATGGATATGGGAATCGTAAATCCTTCAATGTTAGAAATTTATAGTGATATTGATAAAGTTTTACTAGAGCATGTTGAAGATGTACTTTTGAACCGTAGACCAGATTCAACTGAACGTTTATTAGAATTTGCCGAAACATTCAAAGGCGAAGAAAAAACAAAAGAACAAGAAGCAGCCTGGAGATCTTTACCTGTAAACGAACGCTTGGCGCACGCACTCGTAAAAGGAATTGTTGAATACATTGACGAAGACACGGAGGAATGCCGTTTGCAATATGAACGCCCAATTGAAGTAATTGAAGGTCCGCTTATGGACGGAATGAACATTGTTGGAGATTTGTTTGGTTCGGGTAAAATGTTCTTACCTCAAGTTGTGAAATCTGCACGCGTAATGAAAAAAGCAGTTTCTTACCTTTTGCCTTACATTGAGGCAAGTAAGGGTGGGAAAATTGAATCTGCAGGAAAAATTTTAATGGCAACCGTTAAAGGAGATGTGCACGACATTGGAAAAAACATTGTTGGAGTTGTTTTGGCGTGTAACAATTACGAAATAATAGATATTGGCGTAATGGTTTCGGCTGAACGTATTATTGAAACTGCTATTAAAGAAAACGTTGATGTGATTGGTTTGAGTGGTTTAATTACTCCTTCCCTCGACGAAATGGTGCATGTTGCAAAGGAAATGCAACGTGCAAACCTACATATTCCGCTTATGATTGGCGGTGCAACTACTTCTAAAGTGCACACCGCAGTGAAAATTGAACAAAACTTTAATTTAGATCAGACCGTTCACGTATTAGATGCATCGCGCTCTGTAACAGTTGTTGAACAATTACTCGGAAAGAAAAAAGAGCACTTCGTTAATGAGCTAAAAGCCGATTATGAACGAATTCGAGTGCACCATGCAAAAAAACAAAGTGAGAAAATATTGCTCCGTTTAGAAGATGCGCAAAAGAATTCCTTAAAACTTGAATTCAATTCGCAAACCATTCAAGCGCCTCAAATTTTAGGTATTCAACACATTGCAGATCAAGATTTAGGCGAGTTAGTTCCGTATATAGATTGGACACCCTTTTTCCAAACATGGGAATTACACGGTCGTTTTCCAAAGATTTTATCAGACGAAGTTGTTGGTGAAGAAGCAACTAAACTTTTCGCTGATGCACAAGATATGTTGAAACGAATCATTTCAGAAAAATGGCTAAAGGCAAAAGCAGCTTTCGGAATATTTCCTGCAAACGCAGTTGGCGACGATATTGAAATTTATTCAAATGAATTGCGAAATACCGTTATCAATGTTCAGCATACGTTGCGCCAACAAACAAAGAAAGTTGCCGGACAGCCAAACATTGCTTTAGCAGATTTTGTTGCACCAAAAGAAAGTGGTGTTGCAGATTACATTGGCGGATTTTGTGTTACAACAGGACTTGGAATTGATGAGCATATTGCGCGCTTTGAAGTAGATTTAGACGATTATTCTTCCATCTTACTGAAAGCATTAGCCGACCGCTTGGCAGAAGCTTTTGCCGAATTTTTACACGAAAAGATTCGCAAAGAAACGTGGGGATACGCAAGTAATGAGGAATTAGACAATTCGGCATTGATTGAGGAAAACTACAGAGGAATTCGTCCTGCACCTGGTTACCCTGCTTGCCCCGACCATACTGAAAAACCTGGTTTATTTAAGATTTTGAATGCAACAGAGCTAAGTGAGGTAAGTTTAACCGACACTTTGGCTATGTGGCCTGCATCTTCTGTTTCGGGTTGGTATTTTGGTCACCCAGAAAGTAAATATTTCGGTCTAGGAAAAATAACCATTGAACAAGTAGAAGACATTGCTCGTCGAAAAAACATGGAAAAAGAGCAAATGGAGCGTTGGTTGAGCCCCAACATTCTTTAAAAAACTACGTCATATAATAAGTAATGTGATTATTTTCACACTAATT
>JANNWW010000168.1:0-8759 GCA_031409255.1 Crocinitomicaceae bacterium | reverse complement strand
AAAATGTGTCTTAAAAATCATATAAATCTGCAAGCTTTTAAGTAATAAAGATACGAAACTTGTAGATAAATCGCAATGTTTTAAATATTATATTATTAACAATCAGATAGTTAAATACTTTTTAAGGGTTGACTAATTATTCCACTTTAAAACGTACTTGACAACTTTCTGAAAAGTTTAATTTTGACGTTAAAAAATACTTGAAGTGAAAAATCTAGAATATATTACTTCTTCGTCGCCCCTTTGTATTTTTTCTCCTTTTTCTTCGTCCACTTGTGACGTGCCTTTTGAGAATGCTGCACCAACCTGCCTTTTGGCATTGTGCGGTAAACGATTCCGAGGTGGTGCTGGAAATAATTGCTTGGCCCCATGATGTCTGGATAAAACGCAAATTTACCTGTTGTGCGCACCTGAATGCCCCATCGTTGTAAAAACCAATAATTCAAACCACCGCCAACTCCAAGTTGAATGGAATACGGATCGGAAAATGCGGCACGTTGCGTGAAACCCAATCCTAAAGTGATAAACGGATCTAACTTTTTGAATAACATTTTGCTAGCAAAGGAATATTTGTAATTTGCGTCGAACGACAAAAACATGCCTGAAAAACCAGTTGAATCGTTGATTAATTTACTTGCCTTGTATTGATTGAAGCTTCCGATGATTTCCCAACTACTTGCTGTTTTTATGTGCTTGTCGAAGAAAATACTTGTTGGGTAAGGAAGGAAATTCCACGACTCTTTTATGTCGAAAGGCTGACAAAACTCGCGCCCAGCGTCTTGCACCACGTTTCCAGAAATGCCCAATTGCCAGCGGTAGGGTTTTGGTTTTGCTGCCCACGGACCGGTATGTTGCGCAAAAGAGGCAACAACTAGGAACAAAAATAAAAATGCGAGTGTCTGTTTCATAAATGCTTGGTAAAAATACACTTTCTACTTAAATGTTCGACGAAACGAAACTATTATCTGTTCAATCATCGATTCCCAACTCCCAAACGCTTTTGTAAAATCCTTTGTCTTCAAATCGTTGAATGAGTTCATCGTAAAAGGAATCGCTGCCCAATGTTGCTGAATCACCGAAAAGTACGCAGTTGTTTTTTGCACGTGAAATTGCCACATTGGTTCTGCGGTAATCTTTTAAAAACCCAATTTCTTGCGATTCGTTACATCTGGTGAGGCTAATTAAGACATTAATTTCTTCCTGACCTTGAATGGAATCTATCGTAGAAACGCGCCATTGCGTTCCTAAAACATGGGAAAGCTGCGTTATTTGTGCAGAATACGGCGAAAGAATAACTGTTTCAGCTGGATTCCAATTTTCAATTTTTAAAAAATGAGCAACTGCTCGCGCTTCGTCTAAATTGTAGGTGCTTCCCACTTCGTTTTGTGTTTCGCCATTTCCGAAACCTGCCATGTCAATAAAAAGTACTTTTCCAGCACCTAAATTAGGTCTTGAAAGCAAGTTGTTTTGATAGAAAAACGGATTAACTAGCGCTAAAACTTCATCCGACATGCGGTATTGTTCGTTTAAAAACAAAGCAGGAAAAAGTGCATGTGTTAATTCTAACAAACTTTGTGACAGACCTTCTTTTTGAGCTTTTTGCGACATTACAGTGGGCGACAATTGTTGCGGATCGCCGCATTGAACTAAGCGATTTCCGAAACTAGCCGTAAGAATTGCTAGGGGGAAAAGGCATTGCCCGGCTTCGTCGAGCACAACCACATCTGCACAATGATCTTTCGATAAGCCGTTGAATAAACCAACCGGCGTTCCTGCAATTACCTGAAAAGAGGAAATGAGTTCTTGGGCATTTTTTTTGCTAATTTGTCTGATTTCGTTGCGCAATTCACGCACTTCTTTTCGGGCAGAACGTTTTTCATCTGCAACATCCTTGGTGTAATTTCGAATGTCGCGATTTGCAAGTGTGCTTGCTTTTTGAATTTGCTTTTTTAGGTTTGCAATAACTTTTGCGTCGGATGATTTTTCGAGCCAAGCATCGAGTGTATTGTCGTGCAATTGTACCGACATTTTTTCTTCATTTCCCAAACGCAAAACTGGGATTCCTGCATTTTTTATACTCACCGCTAAGTTATCTACAGCGGTATTACTAGCTGCTGAGATGATAATTTTTTTTCCTGATTTCACTAATTCCAAGATAGATTTAGCTAATAAATATGTTTTTCCAGTTCCGGGTGGCCCTTGAATTGTGACTGTTTTTTTATTGGAGAGAATTGCTCCGGCTGCTAGTTGTTGATTCGGGTTTAAGTCAGTTAGATTTGCCGGTTCAAAAGTGAATTCAGTTTTAAAATCTTCTGTGAAGGATTGAATTCGCTGGTTTTCGTCGAGCATACGCATTCCAAGTTGCATGCAGGAGAGCGTGCGGTCGTCGGGGATGAAATTTACTTCCAATACTTCGTCTTTCCAATTTATTTCTTCTTCGGATTCTACTGAAATTTGCAAGAAATAATCGTATAGGTCAACAATTCTTCCTTCAATATCTCCTTTAGTTGTTTTGAGTGAAATTTTCGCACCTCGTCTGAAGTATGAATCGTTTATTATGTAAGAAGTTCGGAGCGATAAAATTGTCGTGTTGGATGTGTTTTCTTCGTTTATGAAATCAATTGGGAACAGGCAAATACCTAGTTTTCGACGTTCGTTTATAGGCAATTTTTGTTGTTCGTTAAATGTCGCTCTTATGTAAGCAATTTCAGTTTCTACAGCTTTTTTTACGAATTCGAACATCTATTAGCGTTTTTTTGATGTGAAGTTACTGAAATTAGCTCATTGAGGAATCGGATTTGTTGATGTCGTTAAGTTCTAAAGATGTGGTCTGTTGTGAAATTGTGTTATTATGACGACGTAAAAACAGGAAAACAAGTTATAGCGAAAACACGTTTTCTCGTTATCTTTTTAAAACAAAGTGACTAATTTTAATTTAAATGAAATCAAAACTCATAAAACAACTACTTTCTCACCTATCCAATCACATTTGTTTCGCTTTCAAATTTACGATACGACAAAGTAATAGCAATTGCTGCCAAACTCACCATTACACCAAAAGCAATAAAAACCAAATGCCATTCCAGAGTTCCGGCAATTAATTCTTTTGTTGCCAAAACTATGTTTACGATCGGTATCATTGCTGTAATTGTATTGAGTTCAATTCCTGGGAAAAACCCGACCATTGCAGGCAAAATAACTAAAATATTCATCGGAGCAATTGTACTTTGCGCTTCTTTGAAACTTTTTGCCCGGATGGCAAGAGGAACCATAATTCCGGCAAAGAAAATGATCAATGGAATGAGCAACAAATACATCAAGAACAAAAAAGTTGGACTTAAAATATCGTGAATAATTCCAAGTAAAACAGGGTCTTTGACCATTTGAAAACCTTCAACAGCCAAATACAAGCCCAACAAACTGCAGGTTGCTGCAAGTAAACCAGACATAACTACAACACCCATTTTACCAACCAACAATTTCCACCTTGCAACCGGAGCAGTTAATAATGTTTCAATTGTCATGCGTTCTTTTTCGCCAGTGAATAAATCAATTGCAGGATACATACATCCCATGAAACTAAAAATAATGAAAAAATAAGGCAGTAATCCACCTGCCAGTTTCCCAACCATTTCTTGATTTGAAGCAATGTTTCGACCAACAAACACGAGTGGTTCAATTGCAGATTCTGTAAGTTTTAATTTCGCGAAACGTTTTGCTTTCCATTTAGTTTTCACAACTTGTAAATAACTTTCTGCCCGCTCTTCCATTCCTACATCGGTTCCATTATGGAAAATTTTGACTTCAACTTGCTTCATACTTTCATAATCTATTTCCACATTTGAAGGAAGGAAGAATCCAAAATCAGCTTTTTTATCGCGAATGGCCTGAATGAGCTTAGCTGAATCGCCATACATTATATATTTACGTTTTCCCAATTCTTTTGGAAGACTCATTAGTTCTGCTTTCAAAGAACTATTTTCAGAATTAACTAAACCAATTTTCACCTGTTTGTTCATCTGATCTTCTGTAAAGGAAGTTGAAACAGACATGAAAACATTCATAATTAAAGGGAAAATTAAAGTTGGAACAATAATCATCATGAGAACAGTTCTACGATCGCGCAAAGTATCGCGCATTTCTTTTTTGAAAATATGAAAAATCATTGTGCTAATTAAAGCCCCTAAAACAAAATGTACATAAAAAGATTTTAAAAAAAGCCTGAAAGGTTAATAAAATCAAAGGTTTCAGCGATTTTTTAATAAAATCCATTTCAAAACGAATTGTACAAAAAGTATCATTTGGTATCATTTTAGTATCATTCTGAATCGTTAAAATTACCACCGATGGTAAAAAACTACCATTAAAACTATTCAAACCCTGTTAAAACGCTCTTTTAGGCGTTTTTTTTATGCTATATAGTTTGATAGGTCCAATGTATGAAAACAAGGTAAAAAACACGTTTAAAAACACTTGAAACCCCAATTTAAACAAGCATTACAGTACTATAAACGCAAATAAAACACAAAACACCAATTAAACACTGTTTTAGTACTGTTTAAACGATAGATAAAAAGTGTTTTTTATTGAATGGGTGTAATATTGGGCATAGTATTGGGCATAGTTTTGAGCCTATGTTAATACCTTTTCATTACACCTTAATGCCTTTTTTTGATGGTTTAGAACTACTAAAGTGCGTTTTTTAGGGGGGATATTACCATTTTGAAACAGCATAAAGCACTGTTTTTTAGCTATTTATTCAAGAAAATCTGCTTTTTAGGGTAGGTGTTTGTAAAAAAGGGTAGATATTTGTTGTCTGTTATTCGTGGAGCGACGAATGTTGACATGGTTTTAGTTTTGAAAAGGAAGGTGAGCTATTGGTTCACCTTTTTTTGAATCTCATTGTAATGTTCTATCATTTCTTTGAGTTGTTCATTAACTTGTTTATTTCGAGCTTCCAGTCTCCTAAACCTAAATAATAAGTAAATTGAAAAATTCATAAACAAGGTGGTGAAATTAAATATGATACTACTAATCAAAGCACTATCAATAGTTTTTGAAATAGAATAACGATAAAATAATAAAAACAAAGGAGTAATTATGGTCAAAATCTGGAATACAGTGAAAGCGTGTTTTTTAAGAGTTCCTAAAATAGCATTTTGTTTTTTTTTGATTTCACGAATTATAGCATTCGCAATAAATGCAATAATTAACAAGACAATTCCAACTATGATGTCTTTTTGCATTGTTTCATCTATAATATTCATATTATTATTCTTTATTTATAATTTAATTTTTTGGTGTAAAAAAAGAAAATCTACTGCATGGAATTAATCCGTAAAGAAGCTTTTATCACAGCAAGCGCACGGATGCTTTTTTTAGGAACATCAATTGGCTCATGGTGTCTGTTTTCTGAAACAAGGCAAATGTGATCTGATCCCACTTTTGATTTTTGCATCCATTTTACAGTCACGTATTCATCTCCTGAATTTTCAAAAGCAACCAGGTACATTTCTCCCCAAATAAAGATATGACTCTGTACATCATCTATCTTTTTATACATCACCACATCCCTAGTTTTTAATAATGGGTACATCGAATCGCCAGCCACATACACAGCACCGTCGCATTTTGGTAAGTTCGGAATTCGAATATAATCTATTGGCTTCTCAGAAGTAGAATCCATAAACAAAGAAACAATTCCGGCACTGGCTTCTAATTCATATAACGGAACCCCTTCTGTAGTTGCAGTAGTTTCAAATTCTAGAATGGCTACTTGCTTGTATGATTGAAGCAACATGTCTCCTTTTCCAGTTAAAAGCCAAGTTGGATTTAAGTCATCAAATACACTTAAGATATTTTCTATTTTATCATTTCCTATTGTCTTGTTATTTCTAATTTGACTGCCTAAACTTCCATTTGATGCAGAAATTTTTTGTTCTGCCTTCATTATACTAATACCCTTAAAATCAAGGTATTCTTTTAAACGAGTTAGTGTATTCATAAATTAAATAGAAAATATCTTAAATAAAATTTTGTATATTAGAATATATCTTATATGTTTGCGCTCATAACATAAAACAAACAGAACAATGAGCAAAGATATTGCAAAAAAAACAATCACAAGGCAAACACGCAGATATAATGATCAAGCCATTTCTGCAGTGGCTAAATCTTTTGGTGTTACAAAAACATATGTGCGCCAATGTATTAACGGAACCAGACAAGGAACCACTTGTGATACTTTGAAAGCAAAGTATGAAAAAATGAAAACAGAAATTGAATTATTAATTAAAAATCAAGGATAAAATGGCTACTACTAAAAAAATAGATGAGTGTTTAGAGTTTGTTATCAATCAAAATAAAATAAAAGGATGGCTTAACCCAATTTCTAATAAATGGGAAACGCCAAATCGATTAATGATTAAATCAAACTTTAGCATTGAAATTAATGACCTCGAATTTAAAAATTTGAGTGAAACTGAAAAGAAAAGACATCTTGGACAAGATGTCATTCTCGATACTATCTATAAAGATGCTCAATCTTACAGAAAGTAAATCCTCATCATCAATTAAACCAAAATGATCCATGTTGAAATTTGAAAATCCATTTTCTTTTAAAACTACAGTTATAGCATCATCTAGTTTTCTGGCTTTAACTAAACCATTTTTTAAATTTTTACAAGGTAACTCCTTGGTTAAAATAAGTATAATCATTTACAAAAATAAGCAATAATGTTCGAAACCTTCAACAACTCTCTCTGTGTGCATGCTTCTTGGTTAACTGCTGAATTTATTTCTAAGCCAAATTATGATTGGATGAAAAGCCAACATAAAATTCGTGTTGTCCGAAGAGGCTGCAGAAATACTCCTGCACTTGTTGAATACATTTCAATTCCTGCACCAATTCGACAAAAGATCATTGATAAAGTTGGAAACCCGCTTGAGATTCATCAAAAAAACTCATTCGAAAACAAGCTGAAGTTAGATGATACAGCACGAAGATACTTTGCAAATCATACAACTTCAAATGGTAAAGGTTTACCAAGCAAAAGAATTGAAGAGTATGTTGCAAATGCTGTAATTCTGAATGCTTTATCAATCGAATTCAAAGCATACAAAGGAAAAAGAAGTGTGATGCAATCTAAAGATACTTCATTTTGGAATAAGATGATTGAATTGATAACTGGTTTAGCAGAACATACTTATCCACACGCTTTGCCATTACATCCACGTAGATTGAAAGCAAAATTAGAGCAGTATGAAGCTGAAGGTTATGAATGTTTGATTCATGCAGGTTATGCAAATATAAACTCTGAAAAAATCAATCCGGAAGCTCAAATGTTTATGGTTGCTCAATATGCAAATCAAGTAAATCGCATATCAAACATGGCTCACTTGCTTGAAGTATACAATGCTCAAGCAATTCGAAAAGGTTGGAAGGTTCTGAAGAATGAAACAACACTTCACATCTTCTTGCATAAACCAGCAATAAAACCATTGTGGTATGGAGCTCGATATGGAGAGCAAAAAGCTAAAGAGAAATACCAATACCAGCATTCAAGGTTGATGCCAACAATGCGCGATTCATTGTGGTTCTCTGATGGTACTAAATTGAACTTGTACTATCAAAATGAGGAGGGAAAAATGGCAACTTTATCTGTGTATGAGGTGATGGATGCATACTCGAATGTTTTATTGGGTTACCATGTTTCAAAAACTGAAAACTACGAAGCGCAATACTTTGCATACAAAATGGCTGCTAAGTTTTCAGGTCACAGACCTTACGAGATAAAGTATGATAACCAAGGAGGGCACAAAAAGCTGCAATCTGCTAACTTCTTAACAAAGCTTGCTAGGCTTTCCGTTTCAACACAGCCTTACAATGGAAAATCTAAAACGATTGAAAATACATTTGGCAGATTTCAGCAACAGATCCTAAAACGCTACTGGAACTTTACAGGAATGAATATCCAAACAAAGAAAGTAGATAACAAGGCAAACATGGAGTTCATAATGGCGAATGTAGATAAACTTCCAACTCAAAAAGAATTGATTGCAATGTATGACGAGGCTCGCAATCTGTGGAACAACTCTAAGCACCATATTACAGAAAAATCTTTGCTTGAAACCTATCAAGAATCAATAAATCCTGAAACTCCAAAACTTGAATTGTGGGATATAGTTGATTTGTTTTGGCTTACTCGCGAGGACACAATTAAGTGTAATGCTTATGGGATCACATTCAAAGAAAATAAAGTTCCATACACATACATGGTTGCTGATCAAAATGGATATCCTGATTTGGTATGGCTCAGAAACAATGTGGATAAATCTTTTATTATCAAGTATGATCCGCAAGATAGAACTACAATCTACTTATACGAAGAATCACCAATGGGACCTCGGTTTGTTTCTGAAGCGCGCACAAAAGTAAAAGTAGCAGGAAACAAGCAAGAACAATCAGCTGCAGACTTATCATTCACCACATTAGTGAATAATCAAAACAAAGAGCAGCGTTTGATTATGAAGGAAGAGACTAGAGTAATTCAAGAAGCTCACGGAACTACTCCTGAACAGCAAGGTTTTGTTACGCCACGAATCAAAGGTGTTGAAAAATCAGCAAAAAAGAAATCAAAAGTTATTTACGAGGACTATGACAAAGTGGTGAGCAACATAACTGAAGCTGATGAATATGTACACTGGAACAATCAAAGAATTTAATCTAAAACTATGATAACAGAAAAGCAAAAAGAAGC
>JANNWW010000167.1:0-6324 GCA_031409255.1 Crocinitomicaceae bacterium | reverse complement strand
GGAAAATCGGTATAATACAAACCTTTACTAGCAAGTATAGAATTGAATTCTTCAACTGAAATAGCTAGTTTAGCACAAATCTGTTCTTTTTCAATTCTAGCTTCGTCAAACGAAGGGTTTTTAAGTTTTTCTATTGCATCTTCTCGCAACATTTGTTTGCTGCAGATTAAGCTAGAATAGGTTGCCTTTCTATAATCTACATTCCATTTTTTAGGCAGCATGTATGCCTGCCAAAAGCCCGTGTAAAGAGATTCGTAATGTTTTCCACCATAATATTCCCAACCAAATTCTTGATTCAAAAATGAGCGCGCTTGCTCTTTGTTGTAGTCAAAAGTGTTTAATGGGTAAAGTGTTTTTATTTTCGAAAAATACTTGAATTTGAACTCGTCCCAAAGTCCGAAAGTAGGTGTTTTATTGATTTCAACTTTGCTAAATTTCTTTACAATGTGCCGATATAGTTTCATGTCTTTCATTCCGTGGTAACCCCAAGTTCTTGGAAGAATTCCTTCGGAAGAGTAATTTCCACCGGAAACAATGAATTTGATGTTGTGTTTTTTTGCTACTTGATGTAAAACTGCTGGAATAGCTAAATCTGTTGGTAATTCTAAATCGAGTAAATTACTTCTTAAAAACGCTCTTTGCAGTTCATGGAACTCTTCTAAATCGAAGTGAAACACTTCTAAATCTAGTTGCAAAGCTGAAACCATTTTTTCAACATTTCCGTTTGAAATTTCTGTATTCCAACCATTGTTTAAATGAACAAGTAAAGGATTTAGGCCTTCTTTTTTCAATAAATAGGCAGTGTAGCAACTGTCCACACCTCCACTAATTCCTAAGATGCAGTCGTATTTTGGATTCGTTTTATTTTGTTTTATTATTTGACTTTGCTCGTTAAAATTCAAGTCCGAAGAAGTCTGTAAAAGCGACAACAAAGCAGTGCAATGGTTGCAATTCCCGGAAGAATCAAATTGAATTTCCGGATCCGTTGAATCCATCACGCAACGGGTGCAAATTTGAAAGGCTTTGTTCATTTAGAAATTGTAGTGTTATTAAAAAAGTAGGTGTTTAATAGTTGCCCAAAAAACTTTGTTAAATATAGCGGTTTTATTTTCTTTTACAGCCATGCGCAAATAGTGGAATGCTTTTTTCTTGTGTTTATTGTATGCTAAATCTACTGCAAGAATCAAATAATTTTTCATTCTAAAGTAAGATAAATTAGGTCCCAAAAACTTCACGATATCACTATTTTCGCAAGTGTGTCTTAAAAAACTTAAAAATCGGGCTTCTAATTTTAATGAATCACTCATTGTGTTTACACTTCTTAAATCATGCTGAATTAAATAACTTGTACAAACAGGTAAATGAATAAATTGGAAGTGACTTTTTAAGCGCAACCACAATTCGTAATCTTCAGAAGCTGTTAATTTAAGGTCTTCAATGAAAGGAAATTTTAGAGCTATGTCTCTTCGAACAACAGCCGAATTACACGCTAAATGATTGCCTGAAATAAGTAAGTCTCTTTTTGAAGATTTAGTAAAGTTGTTTTTTGAGATAAATTTAAAATCGAAAGTTCTAATTTCATGTTCAAGAGAAATAACTTCTGGCGAATCATTCTTATTAATTGCTAAAACAATTTGTTCAACATGATTGCTAAACATAAAATCATCACTATCGAACCAATTCACATATTTCCCTATTGCCTTATTTGTTCCAATATTTCGTGCTTTTGCTCTTTCTCCATTTTCAACTTTTATATAATGAACGTTATTTGAAATGAAAGGTTCTACAACTTCAAAAGTGTTGTCTGTTGAACCGTCATCAATTATAAGGACCTCAAATTCAGGACTGTTTTGCGAAAGAATTGATTTTAAAGTCCGCTCAATTAATTGCGCTCGATTATATGTTGGCACAACAATAGATACAATTATTTCCTCATTCATAAAGGCCAAGATATATAGAAGTTTCCTTTTTACAGATTAAAAAATTATAGCTATTGCTTTTTGTCAGTTGCTTGCATTTCGTTAAACCTGTTTTTTCATCAATATTGTAGAAGTCATAATCAATACCTTTGAGTAAATTTTCCACATTACTGGCTACAGTGTCATTCAATAATTCAATCAAAAAATCAGGTTTAAATTTAGCTGCAAATTCACCCATACCCTCAATTACCTCTGCTTCATGTGTTTCTACATCTAGTTTAATTAAATCTATTTGAGTTAGGTTTTCATTTTTAATTAAATCATCTAAACGAAGTGTTTTTATTTTTGTTGGAATAGTTTCCAAGCCCGTGTTAGAAATGTCTACATTAACTGCAACGGAGTAAACATGTTCTGTAGGTTGATCATAGATTATTGCTTCGCCAGTTTTGTTTGAAAGTGCCACTTCAAAATTGCTGATTGAAAAATTATTTAGTTTTACGTTCGATTCCAATTTTTCAAAAACACGATTTACTGGTTCAAAAGCATATATTTTTGCATCGGAATTTAAAGCTCTTGTCATTAAAGCATATACTCCCGTGTTCGCACCAACATCTAAAATAACTTTTCCCTTGACGCATAATTTTGTCCAGATTTTAATAGACTCTTTTTCCCAACCGTTTTCTAAGCCACTCCAAAAAAGTTCATTTTCCAATTGAAAACCGTAGTGGGTCATTTTAAATGAAGTCGATTTCAACGGAATTTTTATTACTCCTTTAAAATACAAATGACGAAAGATGGGTTCTGTAGGATGAAAAAGAAAACGAATAAGGCTGAATATTTGCTTTTTAAAGGGGAGTATTTTTACTAAAAATTTCAGAATTTTTTTCATTATCAATGCGTGTAGAGTTCAATTAAATTTTGAATGTATTTTTCAAAGGTAAAAAGTTCTTTTACACTTGACTTTCCATTTTCTATAAGTTGAGCTCTTAAATTAGCATCTTCCAGTAGAAGCGTGATTGCTTCTTTAATGGAATTTGAATCATTAAATGGAACTACTAGGGCATTTTTTTTGTCAACAATGAATTCTCGAGCTATTCCACTTAGAGTGAAAATAGACGGAACTCCTGCGGCTAAGGATTCTACATAGGTTTGCCCAAAAGCTTCACAGCTTTCGTTAATTGGCACATGAACATAGATGTCAAATAATTGGTACAAGTCGAACACATTTTCTTCGAATGGAACCACACAAATATTTTCATCTGGTATTTCAAGTAATAGTTCCTCAATTTCTTTACTAAAATCGGCATTTGCGGAAGCTCCAAATATGCATAAAAGAGCATTTGGATAGAGCATTAATGTTTCCTTAAAAGCTTTAATTGTATTTTGAATGCCTTTCCATTTCATCCATCGTGCAATAACGCCAATTGTAGGGCTAAAACTTACAGAATTATATTTTGTTTTTATTTTTTCTACTAGCACCGGATTTGGACTAGAGAAGCGCATTAAGTCGAAGCCATGATGAATAAGTTGTATTTTAGACTTTGAAACACCTTGTTTAACAAGTAATTCTGAAATATTTTCTGAGATGGATACAATTTTAGTTGCCAGCTTATTTTGAATTTTGTCAATTACTTTTTCTTTTAAGGTTTCATGAAAAGATTCTCCAGAATGTCGGGTATAAATGCGTGTTTTTATCCCAGCTAATTTACTTGCCCATAATCCCACCCAATTAGCTTGTGCTAGATGGCAATGAATAACTTTCGACTTGTTCCTTTTAAGTAGTTTTCGAACTTTTAAAATCAAAGAAAATGAATTTATTAGACGTTTATTCTCAAAAGAATGAACTGTGAAATTATTTTGAATTAAAAAAGATTCCAAAACTCCAGATGCACAGTTAATCAATACATATTCTGTTTCAATACCTTTTTTCCTTAATTCGAGAGCTGTAATTTCGAAAGCGACCGATTTATGAATGTCGGAAATACAAATAGTAACTTTTGTCAAATGTTTAAATTTTAAAAGGTTTTGAATAAAAACCATTGTGAAGTGATTGCCCCAGAATGAATTTTAGACACAAAAAATTAATTTTATCTAAAACCACATATTTATTTGTCAAAAATAAAACCGACCTAACACAAGGTGTTGATAATGAAGCTATTGAGAAATACCATTTTTTTGGAATAAATTGATCTACATAACCTAAATCTGAAGCAATTCTTTTTGTAATTCCATCTCTATATTTTCGTTGCATCCAACTTTTTACAGTTAACCGATCTATTTCATTGTGAATCATTTGAGAGCTACAATCCACATAAAATGTGAATCCGGATTCTTTTAAACGCTCTGAGAACTCAAAATCTTCTGCTCCAGCATGCGGAAATGTTTCATTGTAACCGCCACTTTCTGTAAACAAAGCTTTTGAAATAAATAAATTATTGCTTGTAATACCTTCTGAATAGAAACCTGATTTATCAGGTGTTTTCTCTAAATTATTCCAGCCAATTAAAGAGTTAAATCCAAATTTCATTAAAAATCGACCAAAAGCAGATTTGTAGAGTGTTTCATTTGTTTCTTGAGAATAAACCCATTCTAAATTAATTGTTTTTCGTTCAAATAAATTCGTGTAGTCGAGATAACGTAAAAAATTAGCTTTGCTAATGAGCATATCGTCGTCCATGAAAAGTAAAAAATCGAATCTCGCGAATTTCGCACCCAGATTTCGCGCAGATGCAACTCCTTGTTTTGGATTGTTAACGATTTTAATTAACTTGTTTTCGAAATTAAATTCAACGTTTTCAGTTTTTGAATCGTTAACAATAATTAGTTCGTAGTCAAAACCGTATAATTCATAAGTTAAAATCTCAATGTGCTTATTGAGTAGTTCTTTTCTATTAAAAGTGGGCACAATTATCGAAATCATATTCGAATAGATTTTTCTAATAATTCAAGGAAACGATTGGTTGATTTTTGATCGGTATATTTCCAAACGTAATTTTTTAAATCACTATACTTATTCATTAAATCGTGCTTTTCGTTTTTAATTTCTTGTATTTGAACTTCAAGTTCTTCTATTTCATGAAACACTAATTGAAAAGCAGTAGATTTAATTGGTAAATAATCAATTAATTTTGAATCTTTATTTAATAAATAATAAGCAATTGGTTTATCATAATATAAAGCTTCGGACAGTGCACTAGAACTTTGACTGATTACAAAATCGGTGTTTTTGAAGCACTCAATTAATCCTTTTTTTTGAAATGAGAATTGATCAGAATTATATTTAGAAAGTAATTTTTGAACAGTTTTTTCATCTTCACTCGGATGAAGTTTTATTATTAAATTCCATTCGTTGTTAGAGCAAATGGAAATCAAATTTGTTATAATTTGGGTTTTCTCTTGGTCATTTGCAGAACTTGTACCAGACCAGCTACTTAAAAACAAGATCGAAAAGTTGTGTTTCTTCTTAGGTATAAACTCTTGGTTTTCAAGATAAGGAGAATCTAATTTCAAAAAACC
Source organism: Crocinitomicaceae bacterium (assembly GCA_031409255.1). Taxonomy (GTDB): domain Bacteria; phylum Bacteroidota; class Bacteroidia; order Flavobacteriales_D; family Crocinitomicaceae; genus Fluviicola. The sequence continues at coordinate 889 of JANNWW010000167.1, read as the reverse complement.
AGTAATTATATGATGTATACTTGAGTCATTTCGCTTTTTCCAGATATCTGACGAAAGTGGAGAAATGCAGCATTTATAGTCGAAAGAGATTTTGTTCTCCATGAAAAGTGGGTCGTCACTAAACAAACCATAATCGATATTAAATGAAGGGATTTCTATTTTTTTTGCAACTGCAGATATAGCTCTACCAATTTCCAAAACGCCTAAATAAATAACTGCATCAACTTTGTTTTTTGTTAATATATGATGCGCTAATTGATGATTGTATTCAATTTCAGCTAATGGATCAGAATTGAGAGCAACTATTAATTCGGGTAAATTTTCTGCAATTTCAGAATAAATTTGATTTCTTTTAGAACCAATTGGTAAACGAAACTCATCAGCTTTGTAATAACTGATTGATTTTGTGTTAAAGGGTTTGTCAACTGCTTTTCCTCTGTCTAGCATGTTAATTAAAATAACATGCAAATGAATTTGATCTTGCTGATTTATTTGGATAACAAGTTGTTCAACAACTGATTGCACTGATTGCACATCGTATAAAAATAAAACACAGTTTTTTTTTGAGTTTGATTTTAACTTTGGATTAAAAACCCTATAAACTTTTTTTGCAAGTTGTTTTAAAGGTGAGTTTTTTACTGATGTGTTTTCATTTTTAAGTTTTAAATTCTCTGAATTGCTATTAAGAATTAACTTGGGGTGAACTCCAAATTGCAAGTCGTTTTTCGATAAATTAAATTCAACTATAAGCAATTGAATGAAAAGTTGAAATTCTTTGTACGGACGAATTATTTTCCAATAGATTGGGTAAAGTATTGAATAGCTGTCTTCTTTATCGTTAAGATAAGAAGAGGTAAAAATCGGGTATTTTTCAACACGAGAGTTTATT
>JANNWW010000166.1:0-3329 GCA_031409255.1 Crocinitomicaceae bacterium | reverse complement strand
AAGAAAGCAGCTTTGTTTTTGGTTTTCTTTGCTGTATTTTCCTCAACTTCTGCTTGGGATTGGATTATGTCAATAGATGCACATTGGTTCTCAACATTGTTCGGATGGTATGTTTTTGCTGGAATGTGGTGTTCAACTATGATTGTTTTAGTTTGTCTAGTTCTTTACTTGAAGAAACAAGGATATTTATCTCGAGTAAATGAAAGTCATATTCACGATTTAGGTAAATGGACATTCGCAACTTCTTTCTTGTGGTCTTACCTATGGTTCTCGCAATTTATGTTGATATGGTATGCGAATATTCCAGAGGAAGTAACTTACCATTTAACGCGTATTGAGCATTTTAAAGGAATGTATTTTGGTATGTTCTTTATCAACTTTGCTTTCCCAATGTTGTTATTAATGTCTAGAGACGCGAAACGTCATGCGGGAGTATTAACAGCTGTTGGAATGATCATTTTTGCAGGTCACTGGGTTGATGTATACTTAATGGTAACAGGTGGATCTTTAGGTAAACATGCTAAATTCGGTTTGTTAGAAATAGGTATGCCTTTCCTTTTTGTTGGGTTCTTTATTCGTGTAATTTTAACAAACTTATCGAAGAAACCTTTAATGCCAGTAAACCACCCGTTCTTGGACGAAAGTTTACACCACGAAATTTAATTACGATACAGAAAAAAAATAAAAAAAAATGGTCAAGTTGTTTATACTAATAGTAATCGTTTTAGGAGCAGTTGCAATTGCGCAACTAGTTCGTGCATACGAATTGTCTTCTAAAAACAGTGGAAGACGCGAAGAAGATATTCCGAATCGCGACAATAAATTAAATGCATTTCTTCTAATGGTCTTTATGGCATTTATGTTTATTGGATTCATTTGGTTGATGGTGAAATACGGATACACTGGAAGAGGAGAAGCAGCAACACAAGCAGGTAGAGATGTAGATTGGTTATTGAATCTCAATTTTGTTATTGTGATTATTGGTTTCTTTATAACTAATTTCCTTTTGTTTTATTTCTCATGGAAATATGTTCGTAAACCAGGTGTGAAAGCATATTGGTTTCCTCATGACAATCGTTTAGAGTTAGCTTGGACAGTTGCACCTGCAATTGTTTTAGCAATCATAATTATTTTAGGTCTAAAATCTTGGAACGAGCAAACTTCAGATGCCTCTAAAGAAGCAATAAGAATAGAGTTGTTTTCAAAACAGTTTGATTGGACAGTTCGTATGGCTGGTGAAGACAATCAATTAGGTTATTTTGATTACAAACTAACTAACGACAATAATGCACTCGGTTTAATGACAACTAAATCAATTCAAAATGCAATTGATTCAATGGAAGTTGGTGCAACAGGTATAAAAGCTCTGGAAGCAAAATTGAACAATCCTAAATTGATGTTCGATCCGGAAACAAAAGATTTAATGGTGAGCGATTTAGCTAGAAAAGAGCGTTTCGTTCGTATGCTTTACCAAATGAAAGAAAGTCACAATCCTAAAAAGGATGCCAGAGCATATGACGACATTGTTTTCGCAGCAAGTGACACATTATATTTGTGTGATGGACAAGAATATGAATTCAATTTCAGGGCTAAAGATGTAATTCACTCGGCTTTTTTCTTGCATTTCCGTCAGCAAATGAATACGGTTCCTGGAATGACTACTCGTTTGAAATTCACTCCAGATGTTACAACTGCTGAAATGCGTGTGAAAATGAACGATGAAAATTTCAATTACATTTTAATGTGTAACAAGATTTGTGGATCTTCACACTACAAAATGAAATTAATGGTTGTTGTTCTTGATAAAGCTGCTTACAAAAAATGGTATGCAAAAGTTTCTTACTCAGGAAATAATAAAGATTTATTGGCGGGTTCAAAAACCTGGAAAAATACATACTCTCTTACAAAACCTGCAGATGCTCCGGCAACTCCAGAAGGAGGGAATGCAACTGATTCTTTAGGAGTTGCAATGGTTCCAGCAGATACAAATAGATAATTAATAAACGAATAATAAAAAATACGCTCATGGCAGCTCACGAAGCACACGCACAACACGACGCTCACGGTCACCATCATCATGAAGAAAGCTTCTTCTCGAAGTATGTTTTCTCTATGGATCACAAAATGATCGGAAAGCAGTTTTTAATGACAGCAGTTTTTATGGGATTAGTAGCAATGCTATTGTCTATACTTTTCCGTATCCAATTGGCTTGGCCAGGTGAAGGTTCCGACTTCTTGTCTTTCTTTTTAGGTGAAACATGGGCTCCGAAAGGAGTTTTAAGTGAATCTATGTATTTAGGATTGGTTACAATTCACGGTACAATCATGGTATTCTTCTTGTTAACAGGAGGTTTATCTGGAACATTCTCCAATTTACTTATTCCATTGCAAATTGGTGCACGCGACATGGCGTCTGGTTTATTGAACATGTTCTCTTACTGGATGTTTTTATTGTCTTCAATAATCATGTTGGTTTCTCTTTTCGTTGAAACAGGACCTGCTTCTTCTGGTTGGACGGTTTATCCTCCGCTTTCTGCCTTGCCACAAGCAATTGAAGGTTCAGGACAAGGAATGACTTTGTGGTTGGTTTCAATGACAATTTTCATCGCATCATCTTTGTTAGGTTCTTTGAACTACATTGTAACAATATTTAACTTGCGTACTCAAGGTATGAAAATGACACGCATGCCATTAACAATTTGGGCGTTTTTTGTAACAGCTATTTTAGGTGTGTTGTCTTTCCCTGTTTTACTATCAGCAGCTTTATTGTTAACAATGGACCGTTTAGCAGGAACATCATTCTACCTTTCAGACATCATTGTTGGTGCTGAAATGTTAGAAAATCATGGTGGTTCTCCTTTGTTATTCCAACATTTATTTTGGTTCTTAGGTCACCCTGAAGTATACATCGTATTGTTGCCAGCTCTTGGTTTAACATCAGAAGTTATTTCAACCAATTCACGCAAGCCAATCTTTGGTTACCGCGCAATGATTGGTTCTATCTTAGCAATTGGTTTTCTTTCGTTTATTGTTTGGGGTCACCACATGTTTATTACCGGAATGAATCCGTTCTTAGGTTCAGTGTTCGTATTTACAACTTTACTAATCGCAATTCCATCGGCTGTAAAAGTATTTAACTACTTAACAACAATTTGGAAAGGGTCAAATATTTACACTCCACAAATGTTGTTCTCAGTTGGATTGGTTTCAACGTTTATTACAGGTGGTGTAACCGGTATCATCTTAGCCGATTCAGCTTTAGATATTGCAATTCATGATACGTATTTTGTTGTTGCCCACTTCCATATTGTAATGGGTATGTCTGCAGT
>JANNWW010000165.1:0-8661 GCA_031409255.1 Crocinitomicaceae bacterium | reverse complement strand
CGACCAACCTAAAATCTGGTGATAATTCGTACTTAAATCGATGGCGAATTGTTTTTTCTTGTATCCAAAACCGAACGAAAAACTTGCTGGTCCGCTTTGGGCGCCAATTCGAATAAATAAATTTTCAAAAGGTGAATACTCTACTCCTGTCTTAAATGAAAACGAATGAATTACTTGTTTTTCTACTTCAGCTAAAACCAAAACCTTTTCAGATACTTTGCATCTAAATCCTGCGCGTAAAACAGACGTGAATCGTTCTTCAGTTGAACTAATTCTTTGATTCCCAATATTCATTACCGAAAGACCGAGCATCCATTTTTCTGAAATTTTAGCCAGCACTCCAACTTCTGCTGTTGCACTTAACGAAGAACCATAGTTTGCATTAAAACGCAAATGATTTAAGTTGGTTTGAGCTCCTAGATAAAAGTTCTCAGTTAATTGTAAACTATAACCCAAACCCGCCCGAGTTGCTCTATATTGTTCATATCCGTAAGTAAAAGCTCCGAGAGAGAAAACACCTTTTTTGATGGGCAATGCGAGTGCGAGAGCTTGAGATTGCAATTCTTTAGAAAGAAAACGGGTTTCGTAAAATGCGCCCACTTCTATTTGTGTTATCTCTGCCGTTGCAGCCGGATTATTGTAATAACTCCAAACATCTGAAATTCCAACACTTGCATTTGAAAGTGCACTCGATCGTGCTCCGATTGGACGCCAACCTTGAGCAAAAAGTTTGACAGATAGAAATAAAACAAAAATTAGTAGTAATCTTTTTTTCATACCTTTTTAAATAAGCGTTTTAGTCCTTTAATTTGCATATCAAAATAGTCTTCTTCACGTGCAAAAAACCAAGATTCACCTCCATTTTCAGACAGCGCGAATATACGGTATTCGTCTGAAATAAAGTCGAATTCTGTTGCTTTTTCTACAAAATATATTCGCTGAATCGTTTTACCTGACTCTTTTGTGTCTTGCATCATTGGATTATCAAAAAAAAGCCGTTCTGAATTTTCTTTTTGTTGAAAATGAGCAATAAATGAAGTGTCAGCCGCTTCTTTGTAATGTTTGATTATTTCTGGGTGTGTTCCGGCCGAAATTACCAAAGGATTATTATCGTTAAAAGCCTCAATGTATAAATTTAACTGCTCGTTTAAGCGCGATTCCTGATCTCCAGTTAATGTGCAAGCTCCCAAAAAAAAGGAAAAACAAAAAATAATGACCGCAAAACGTTGCATAAACAAAAAGTGTATATTAATTTAGACCGAAATTAAATATAAAAATGAAACATTTTATTACTGTACTAGCTCTTCTTACTACAATTTTTTCAACAGCTCAGATTTCTGATCAAACAATCCAAGTTGGAGCCGTAACAAGGTCTTACAAGTTGTATGTCCCTATCGGGTTTAACCCAGCAACAGAAACTCCTCGCATGGTTTTTATTCTTCATGGAATTGGGGGAAATCCTGCTCAAATGGTTTCTGCCGGCTTCAATTTCATTGCAGATACTGCACGCGTAATTGTTGTTTATCCGCAGGGTGTTACCAATTCATTCGGTCAAACCTCTTGGAACAATGGAACAGGTTTAAGTTCTACAGCTGATGATATTACTTTTTTTAATCTATTAATCAACAAAGGTTTAACTGATTTCAACGTGAACCCTGCAAAAGTATTCGTAACCGGTTTTTCGATGGGCTCAATTATGTCGCATCACTTAGCTTGTGCTTTAAACAATCGCATTGCAGCAGTTGGAACTATGGCTGGAACAATGGCAACTTCAGATATTTCCACCTGCAACCCTGCATACAAAACACCAGTTATTCATTTACACGGAACCGCTGATGGAACTGTTCCATATGCTGGTTCAGCGCTGCCAACTTTATCTTTAGTTGCTGAAACTATGAGTTTCTGGAAAACACAACATGGCTGCGCTTCAACTGCAGACTCTACTCGTTTGCCAGATATTGCAGCAGACGGAATAACAGTTGACCGTTTTGTGTATGATAATTGCACAACTCCAGGCGCATTAGAATTATGGCGTTTCAATGGTGCAGACCATATTTATCTGTACCAACCTTTGAACGATATTACTGAACTATTAGAAGTTTGGCGTTTTTTCAATAAATGGCAACACCCGAATCCGTCAACTTTAACTATAAATGAAGGAAGTGAAAAAATGAAATTCAGTATTTCGCCCAATCCAAGTGCTGGAAGTTTTCAAATTACAACTGAAATAGAGCAAGAAGTAACACTTTTTACTATTCAAGGACAAAAAATTAATGATTTTAAATTAGAAGCAGGAATGAATGCATTCAATCTACAAATTGAAAAGGGAAGCTATTTACTTCGTACAAATTCTGGAGTTCAAACACTAATTATTGAATGATTTAAGAATTCATTTTTTCTAAAAAATAGCTTTCCTCAATTGTTTCAAAAGGAGGTAAGCACTCTAACATGTCTTTAATGCGAAGCATTTCAGGATATTGCTTCGCTTCAATAGTATGTTCCATTTTTTTTGAACCTATGAAATAAATTTCGGTGAAATTTCGTTCGTCAACAATTTTGTAAAAACGATTAAAACCAACTAGTTCTCTATATTGTGGAAAATTCATGTGTTTAAATTATTTCTGGAAGTGATTCTAAATAAGTGATTCCATTTTTACAATCTGCAATAATGTGTTCCAAACCATTTGTCATCCAAAAATAACGAGCCCCCGTTGAAGCAACATAATTACTGGTCTGAAGGAATGTTTTTTCATCGATTTGTATGTCGGTAGATTTGCATTCAATCAATAAAAGCGGTTTGTTTTCGGAATCAAAATACAACAAATCGCATCTGCGAAAATGGCCATCAATTTTTAAGGGGTATTCAGAAGCCAATCTTCCCTGCAAAAATCCTTTGTGTGAAATTAAGTAATGAATGCAATGTTGGCGAACCCATTCTTCTGGTGTAAGAACTAAGTTTTTTCTCCTTAGAATGCACCAAACAGAAACAAAAGCAGCACTTTTGCTTAATTTCAATTCTGCAGGAGGTAAATTCAAACGTGGAAACATACACAAAACTACTATTAATTTTCAGTTTAGGCTTCGTCGAATTCCAAAAGAGAATGTGTAAATTTGTCACATGGAATTCAATACCCTGCTCAAAGAAATTCAAGCGAAACAGTTCAAACCTTTGTATATTTTACATGGAGAAGAACCTTATTTTATTGATAAAATTTCTGAAGCAATCATTGAACATGTTATGCCAGACGAAGAACGCGATTTCAATCAGCAAATCGTTTATGGAAAAGACACCGATTTACTTTCCCTCATTAGCGAGGCTTTGAGTTTTCCTTTTATGGGCGAACGCAAGCTAATTCTCGTAAAAGAAGCGCAAAACATGAAGGAAATATATGAGTTGGAACGTCATTTGGAAAGTTTAAATCAGCAAAATGTTTTTGTTATTTGTTACAAATACAAAACCATGGACGGTAAAACGAAGCTCATTAAAAACGCGCCAAAAGTGGGTGTTGTTTTCAAGTCTGAAAAAATTAAAGATTACCAACTCGTTAATTGGATAACAAGCTACGTTAAATCTGTAGGATTCGATATTGCCCCAAATGCCGCTCAATTATTGGGCGACTCTATCGGAAATGATCTATCTCGAATTGTATCTGAATTAGAGAAATTAGCCATTGTAGTTGCAAAAGGAACACGAATTTCTGAAATTCATATTGATGAAAACATAGGTATCTCAAAAGAATATAATGTGTTTGAATTAACAAATGCAGTGGCAACTCGGAACCAGTTAAAAGCGTTTCAAATTGCAGATTACTTTCTGAAAAACCCGAAAGAACACAGTATTATTATTGTGATACCAAATTTATTCAGGTTGTTTACTAACATGATGCGCGTTCATTTTGCGCCTTCAAAAAACCCAGACGACATTGCTCGTTCAGTTGGTTTACATCCCTTTGTGGCAAAAGAACTGATTAAAAATGCCGGAGTTTATCCGCCAAAAATTCTTGCACGCAATGTAGAAATTTTACATAATTTTGATTTAAAAGCAAAAGGTGTTGGAAATGCAAATAGCGACGATGGAGATTTGCTGCGTGAAATGTTGTATCAATTAATGAATTAATATGCGGCGTTTTTTTATTCCTGAACTTGAAGATCTAGCACAATTTTCTCTTCCCGAAGAAGAATCTAAACACATTGTGCGCGTTTTACGCATGCGTGTTGGCGAGCACGTTTTATTGTTGAATGGAAAAGGTTTGCTTGTTGAAGCGGAAATAGTGGAAGATAATCCTAAAAAATGCGTGGTGAAACTTATTTCCTCTAAACAATTGGAACGCACACAACAAGAAATTCATTTAGCAATTGCTCCTACGAAGAATTTGGATCGAATTGAATGGCTAACAGAAAAAATAGTTGAAATTGGAGCTACAAAACTTAGTTTCATTCAAACGGAAAATTCAGAGCGCGTTAATTTGAAGCTCGAACGCATTGAACGCATCGCCATTTCAGCAATGAAACAAGCAGAACACAATTTTTTGCTAGAAATTGAAGAGCTCGTTACTTTTAAGCAATTCATTGAAAAATATAAAACCGGTTCATTGGCACATTGTATTGAAATTCCAAAGAAAAAACTGGTAGATTCTAAATATCCAACTCGAATTTTAATTGGACCAGAAGGCGATTTTACAGAAAAAGAAGTTGCAATTGCTTTGCAATCTGGATACGAAGCCATACATTTGGGCGAAGCACGCTTACGAACGGAAACGGCAGGTTTGGTGGCGGTAACATTGGCTGTTTTTAATTCTACAAAATGAAAAATATGAAATTTTTGATCGTTTTATTTTCGCTTCTCGGAACTTTTTCTTTTGTTAGAGCACAAACTCCAACGTATCAAGTTGCATATCTGAAATACAATGGTGGCGGCGATTATTACGCCAATCCTACTGCCGTTCCGAACCTAATTTCGTTTTGTAACACGAATCTAAAAACCACTATTTCAAAAGATGTTCCTTATGTAGAAGTGGGAAGTCCGGAACTGATTCTTTATCCATTTTTACACATGACAGGTCACGGAAATGTGAAGTTTTCGATGCCAGAAGCACAAAATTTACGGAATTATTTATTGGGCGGTGGTTTTCTTCACATTGATGATAATTATGGTATGGATCAATTTATTCGGGAGGAACTCAAAAAAGTTTTTCCAGACAACCAGCTCGTTGAATTACCATTTTCGCACCCTATTTTTCATCAAAAATACGATTTCACTGGTATGCCTAAAATTCATGAACACGACGGTAAACGTCCGCAAGCCTTCGGAATAATTGCTGAAGGAAGATTGGTTTGTTTGTATACATACGAAACAGATTTAAGCGACGGCTGGGAAGATGCAGCAGTTCATAACGATTCTGAAGCAAAACGAAAAGAGGCCTTGCAAATGGGCGCGAATATTTTAATGTATGCGTTTTTAGGCGGAAATTAAGATTCTGTTTTTAGAATTCGCAACTCATAAACTTAAGTTCGATTCAAAATTTATTTAAAATTGTAGATTGGCGCCATGTTTTTTGAGGGATATGGTATACGCATAGTATTTGCGTTCGAGCTGGGATTTTAAGACCAAGCCCTTTCCAGGAAACCGAATGGAATAAAAGTACGAAAATGCTAAATAAAGCTGCAATTCCGCTTCACTTAACAGCGGCTAATTCCTATATGTTAGCTGCTGGACTTTTTCGGTCTTGCTAATTGGTCCACTCTGTCCACGGAATAACAAACGGTAAAACTAAAACCCAAATTAAAAAAAATAATGCCATACCTGTCGGATAAGGTTGATTATTTCTGATTGCTGGTAAAGCGACCACTAAAAGCCAAGTTCCTTTATAAATAAGTTGCACCAAAAGTACTGGTGAAAATGAAATTGGTCGCCAAAGTCCTAAAATTGATAAAATTGCTATAGCTAACCACAAACAACCAACAAGCCTTATAACTTCTGTTGGTTGATAGGCGTTTTGGAAAACTGTATGGGCAGATTTTTTTGGGTTGAAAACAGAAGTTATGCTTATCCAACCCGCTACGATTATGTTTGCTATGTAAACTATTTTTAGTGCTATCATTTTTTCATTTTAAAATGTTCGTCCAATGCCTGTTTTTAAAACAGGAAGAATTAAGTTATTGTCCGCATTTGTTGTTCTGCCAATGCCTAATCTGCTATCAAACGTCCAAGAGTTGGATTTTCCAAACCTATGAGCATAACCGTAACCTGCATAAGGTAAAAAAGTTATGTTTTTGTCTTTACGCAAAAAGTCACTTTCAATAAATGCATTACCCACAAATATAAAGTGTCCATCCATTCTTTGATTGATAAAATACTTTAAGTTCACACCGTGAGTGTTGATGAAATTTGTTTCTAACTGGACCGTTAATTTATCAAATGTTCTCATTTCCAATGTCAGCAATGGGGTAAACGGTGGAAAAATTAAAAAACTTAACCTAATATTTCCAATAGGTAATTTCGGTTCAGTTGTCTGGGCTTGTAACTTTGAAAATATACAAAACAAGCATAAAAAAATTATTGATTTCATTTGCCTTCCGCTATTCTTTTAAAGTTATTCATTACTTCGGGCAAAACCTTTCTGAATTGTCCACCAAGCATAACCCCAAAAATATATTTCAGAAACCCTGTAAACGCAATATCATCCGTAAAATGAATTTCGTTATTTGTTTCTATCAAACTACGCTTGATTACAAGTTCGCCAACTGGCATAATTGTATTGATGGTGTATGAGTGATTAGGGATAAGTTCTGAAATGTAAAATTTCAATTTTGGTCCCGTTTTGGGTTTCATTGTCCCTTTTGCACCTTTCTCAAAAATACCCTCGAGGTTTGCTTCAATTATTTCTGTGTCCCACTGATGCCAATTTTGAACATCAATAAGTGTTTGCCAAACTTTGACTTTTGTTGTGTTTACAGATATTGTAAAACTAAAATGATGATTGCTCTGCTTCATTTTTTAGATAGAATTTAAAAACTTGTGCAAAGTTCTATCTATAAAATGAGAAACTACTGCACCTATGTTAAGTAGCCAATTTTTTTCTAATTCTACTCAATGATTGTGGTGCAATTCCTAAATAAGAAGCCAAAATGTTTAGTGGTATTCGTTTTAAAAGTTCAGGTTCATTTTTGAGCATCTTCTCGTAGCGAAACTCTGCTGTTTCGGTTTGTAGTTCTTCTAAAATCTCTTCTGTGAAAAATTGTACTTCTTGAATTATTTTTCTTGCAAAGTCTGTCCAACTTTTAAGGTTATACAATTCATTTACTTGATTGTATTAAATTTGCCAAACAACTGATTTTTCTATGGCTTGGATATTTTCGTTTGCAGGTTTTTGGGAATTGAAACTTGATTGTGAAGTAAAAAAATAAGGTGCTTCGGTAAAAAACTTTGTTATTTTATTTCCGTCTTTGTTGATGTAAAAATGAAGTAGTCCGCTTTCTAAAAAGTAAAGGTGTCTGCAAACTTTGCCTTCCTATAAAATAATTTCATCTTTTTCAATTACTCGTTTCTCAAAGAAATTAGAAATTCCCTTCCATTCGTCTGTCGGAAGTGAAGTATAATTTTCAATAAATTTTCGTAAAGTGTCCAAATTTAAAATGTGTCAATTTGTTGGTTGTTTGCGGTCTGGTAGCCTTTCAGGTAACGGCAGTTCGTCTAAAAACCTATTTCTAAACCAATATACTGACTAAAATTACACAATTAATTGACATCTACGCTAATTGAATTTCCAATAAAATGTCTTGGCACTCATTTCTTAAAAATCGTTATCTAAATATCTTAAAATGAATGCCTCGGACAAAAAGTTTGTTAGCAAGTTTTCTTAGGAACTTTTTGAGTTAGTTGGTTTTGGTCTGTTAAATTCATAATCCTGCGAAAATTACAATAAGTAAAAATCGAACGCACTTCATTGTGTTGCGAAATTAGCGAGCCAAACGAAGTATGCCCAAAAACTCAAAAAAAGCTGAAAAAACCTATCTTACTTGACTGAATAAACTCAAAATAAGCCCAAAATCGTGATGCGAAGTTTAAACAAGTACTTAGAAACTGAAAAGTCAACTGTTTTTATAGTGATTTACTAGAAAAAAATCTACAAAAATTATTTAAATCCCATAGTGGGGCTAACGAGGCTGCTGTCAACAACAAACTAAATCCGAAATTACGCTGCGCTGCATTGCGGTTTAGTGCTTATATGTTAGCTGATTTGTTTGTTTTTACTAATAGGTTTGTATCAGAACGTCAGTCGGAATATTTAATCCGATATGCAATTGACGAATCATTTCTAATGAAAGTTTTCTTTTTCTGTTTAGTATTTCACTTGCTCGACTTTTAAATCCAACAATTTTTGCCAAATCGTTTTGGTTATAACCCATTTGTTCCATTCTGAATTTTATTGCCTCGATTGGATCAGGCAAACCAATCGGAAAGTTTTCGTTTTCATATTGGTCTATTAACATTCCTAAAAGCTCCAATTCGTCACCTTGTTCAGTTCCTTTTTTTGCGTCAAAAATTATTTCAAGTCTTTCCAACGCTTGATTATAATCGCTTTCTGTTTTTATAAGATTTATGTTCATAATCTAAATTGTGTTTGCGTTAATTTTATCATATTCTGAGTGCGTTCCAAT
>JANNWW010000164.1:0-51560 GCA_031409255.1 Crocinitomicaceae bacterium | reverse complement strand
CGGAATTTCAGGAGGTATAGTTTGCTTATCGTTCTTGTTTTTATTCTTCATGAAGCGTAAAAGAGAAGAATCGAGAACTGTAACCACAGAACAGCTTACGGAAACAAAAACGGTTCGAATTGAAGATTTAGTGAATGAACCAACTTTTTTGAATGTTCGATCTTTATCTGAGTTAGAAACGCTACTTGACCAAGCAAACGAATTTGCCATTCAATATCCACAAATATTGATTTCCGTTTTAGCTAATAAATTAGCTGTAAATTTTGTGAGTCGCGAAAAGGTTTTTTCAGAGTTGGCCGTTAAAAATCAGATTCTTGCAGATAATCTGCGCGCATATGTAGACAATTGCGACCATTACCGATACGGTTTTGGATCTATTGAACTGAAGTGTGAAGAGATATTGAATTCCACTAAAAAGGGAATTAGTTTACTCTAAAATTTCCCTCTAAAAGTAGTATTTCAGCATTGAATTATTTTTTCACAACGAATAATCACGCTAGTAGTTGCATAATTTGCGTCAAAAAAAATTAAGTAAAAATTAACTCAACACTTGCTTTCACTAAAAAAATGATTACTTTTACGCTATAAATTTTACAACACGTTTGGTATGAGTATTTTTGGTATCGTTTTGTTTTTGTTAATCGGAGGAATTGCCTTTTGGATGTTATTATTCTTATTAGGTTTTGTGGTTCCTTTTTGGATTTCATTAGGTGTAGCTGAAAAAATGCGTCCGAAACGCGTGTTCGAAAAAGAAGAAGAAAAAGAATAAGAATCTATATTTTGTGATAAACGGGAATTCATTTTGGGTTCCCGTTTTTTATTTTTGCTAAATGAAGTTATTACTACTCGTGGGTTTTTTAGCCTCCACTACTTTTGCTTGGAATCAGATTCAACACTGCGGAACAGACGAAATGCATAAATCTTTATTTCAAGAACACCCTGAATTTAATCCAGGAATTATTCGCGCGCACGAAAGTTTGAACGCTTTCACCAATGAATTCATTCAGCATATACCAAAATCTGGTGCAACATACATTATTCCAGTCGTGTTTCATATTATCCACCAAAATGGCTCTGAAAACATTTCCGATTTGCAAGTGCAAGACGCCGTGAAACAAGTTAACATACAATACCGAAAATTAAATGCCGATACATCAGAAATAGTTTCATCTTTTCAAACTATTGCTGCCGATGCACACATCGAAATTCGTTTGGCGCAAAAAGATCCGAATGGCAATTGCACAAGTGGAATAACGCGAACCGTTTCTCCATTTTCTGTGGTAGGCGATCATCAAGTGAAATCGCTCATTCATTGGCCTCCCGAAAAATACTTAAACATTTATGTGTGCATTGGGGCAGCTGGTTTGGCAGGACATGCGTTGCTTCCAAGTGCAGCAGACACCATTCCTCAATGGGACGGAATTGTGATGCAACATTCTTACATCGGAACCATCGGAACTTCAGATTTTTTCCGAAGAACCGTTTTGAGTCATGAAATAGGTCATTTTTTGAACCTGCAACACATCTGGGGTGGAAACAATGTGCCAAATTATACCTATTTACCTGTTGGTCAGGCAGGAAATTGCACTTCGAGTGATGAGGTAGCAGATACGCCAAACAGTATTGGTTGGACGACCTGCAATTTGTCTGCGAATTCATGCGGACAGCTCGAAAATGTTCAAAATTACATGGACTACGCCTATTGCGCTCGCATGTTTACGCAAGGACAAGTTGCGCGCATGCATGCTTGTTTGAACGATACTATTGCCAACCGATTTAATTTGTGGCAAATTTCAAACTTAATTGCAACAGGAACAGATGGTTCGAATAATTTATGTGCGGCTAACTGGAATGTTTCACGCAGAGTTGCTTGCGTTGGAGATGCGGTAACTTTCACAGACGTTTCGTATCATGGAAACCATTCTCGAACCTGGAATTTTTATGGGGGAACGGCTCAAATTTTAACAGATTCAGTTGCACAAGTTGTTTATTCAACACCTGGTTTTTACAACGTTACTTTACTGGTGAGCGATGGAGCAAATAGTCCACAAAAAACAGAAACAGATTACATTTACATTTCGCCAGTTATTTCACCAACCACAGCTATAAATGAACCGTTTCAAAATGCTGCTCCTAATTTTGTGTGGGAACAAACGGGAGAATCTATCGGCGATTGGAATACTGCTGCAACAGGTTTTGAAAGTTCACAGTCGTTTTGCGCGCCTCATTTCTCTGCAAGTGAAGCATTGAATTACGAATTAATTAGCGACCCATTAAATGTGGATGCACTTTTTTCTTTAGCAATTGCGTATGATTGGGCATATAGAAAATCAAAATCAACGGATAGTGAAACCTTTAATATTTATGTTTCAGCTAATTGTGGCGAGTTTTGGCAATTGCGAAAAACGTATGGCCCAAGTCAAATTGCAAGTGTTTTAACACCAGACAGTAGTAATTTCATTCCTCTAAACGATTTGGATTGGAAACACGACACCATTTTTGTGAACAGCGCAGTAACATTGAATACGCATCTTTTAGTAAAATTTGAATTCGTAGGTTTGAGTGGTAATAACTTTTATATTGATAACATTCGAGTAGGCGAGGTGAACAGTTTATCGTTAAACAAACTAGATAAAAGCGGAATATCAATCTATCCAAATCCAGTAATAGATCAGTTAAAAATAAATAGTGAGGAAGAAATTCTAGCCATTAAAGTTTTTGATGATTTAGGAAGAGAAATTCCGTTCGAAATGCAAACTAATTTTGAGCAGACAAGCTTAAACTTTATTTCTATAACTGAAACCAGTTGTATTCTTAAGGTTGTAACCGCAACAAATCTGTATACAATACGCGTTTTATTGCAACAAAAATAAATTCGATTTTAATCGACCATTAACTAATTTAAAAGTATATTTATCGGTAAATTCTAACTAAATTTTAATACTTAAATACATGATTATGAAAAAATTAATACTCTCAATTTCAGTTTTGCTAATAAATTTAGCTGTTTTGGCACAGGTTCCAAATCATCATTGGACAAAAAGTGCAAATGGCGGTTCAACTGCATCAGGCTTGTGCATTAAAGTTGATCAATTTGGTAATGTTTACACGGCTGGTACTTTTGGGTCTACATCCGATTTTAACTATTCTGCAGATGTTTACAATTTGACGTCGAATGGCGGATTAGACGTTTATCTGATGAAAACAAGTCCACAAGGAGATTTTCTTTGGGCAAGAAACTATGGTGGTTCAAACGACGATGCTCCTTCAGAAATTGTTTTGGACGCAACTGGAAATATCTATTTGACAGGGAGATTCGTAGGAACAGCAGATTTTGATCCAGAGGCGGGAGTAACGAATTTAACATCTACAGGACTGGAGGATGCGTTTGTTGTGAAGGTGAACACAACAGGGCAACTTGTTTGGGCTAAAAATCTAGGTGGATCAAGCAACGACATAGGAAATGGAATAGACATTGACGATTTTGACGGTAGTGTTTTTGTGACTGGAACATTTGCAGCAACAATAGATCTAAATCCAGGAGCTGCAGTTCAAAGTGTTACGAGTGTTGGTAGCACAGATATGTTTATGTTAAAATTAACTTCATCTGGTGATTTTGTAGCTGCAAAAACTGTTGGAAGTATCAGTTCAGATCGTGGAGGTGATATTGTAATTAATGAGGCTACGGGCGATCAATACTTAACAGGATTTTTTGGAGGGACAGCAGATTTCGATCCAGGAGCAGCTGTTGTTGAATTAATAGGAGGCAATGATATTTTCTTGTTGAAGTTAGACGTAAACAACAATTTCATTTATGCAAAGAAAATGGGAGGAATTGCGGTTGACGAAGGACGAAATATTGACTTGGACGCGAACGGAAATGTATACATCAACGGGTCGTTTATTTCAACCTGTAACTTTGATCCGAATGGTGGAACGGTAAATGTGACATCCAATGGAAGTGACGATGTTTTTGTGGCGAAATATACTCCTTCTGGTAATTTAACATGGGTAAAAACCTTTGGAAGTATTGGTACCGAGGATTATATGTATATGGATGTGACGAGTTCAGGAGAAGTGTATATTACGGGAGAGATGGCAGACAACATGGATGCAAATCCTGACGTAGTGGCAATCAACAATTTAACGAAACTTGGAGCTGAAGATGCTTACATTGTTTCATTAGACACAGATGGAAGTTATAATTGGGCAACTAGCTATGGATCAACAACCATAGGTGCTTATACAAGAGGATACGGTGTTTCTGCGGATGAATTCGACAATGTATACACGACAGGATATTTTAATTCGACGGTGGATTTCGATCCTTCGGTTGCATTGAATCCAATAACTGCAGTTGCAGGATCAGATATTTGGTATCAAAAATTAGGACCGGGATTCAATAGTGTTGAAGAACAAATTAAAGTTTCACTTATTTCAATCAGTCCAAATCCGAGTAATGGTGTTATTCATTTTAACACAGAGCTTAATTTACAAAATGTAGAAATCACGATCACAAATGTAAGAGGTGAAATGATTCAAAAAGTGAGTACACTTAATCTACAACAAACGACTATTGACTTAGAGAACGAAAGTAAAGGTGTTTATTTCATAGAAATCAAAGCGGATAATTTTAGAGAAATTAAAAAAGTAATCAAGGAATAAAGAGAAAACAAAAAGTTAGAGTTTTAAGATTTCAATTAAAATTAGTTATTGATTCTTTTTTTAAGATAATTATGCTATCTTTGCCCTCCAATTAAAAAATAAATTTAACTGTTATGTACGCAATAGTAGAGATAGCAGGGCAGCAATTCAAAGTGCAAAAAGACCAAAAGATCTTTGTACACCGTTTAGATGCTGAAGCAGGAGCGAAATTAGATTTCGATAGAGTGCTTTTAGTAGAAGACGGAGGAAAAGTGACACTTGGCGCCCCAGCTATAGTAGGAGCAAAAGTTTCTGCTCAAGTGGAAAACCACTTAAAAGGTGATAAAGTAATCGTATTCCGCAAGAAACGCAGAAAAGGTTATGTGAAAAGAAACGGGCACCGTCAGTGTTTCACACAAATCACAATTACAGACATTAAAGCATAATTCTTTCAACAAACGAATAAGTAAGTTGAAAATAAAAATTTAGAAAGATGGCACACAAAAAAGGAGTCGGTAGTTCCAAAAATGGTCGCGAATCAGAAAGCAAGCGCCTAGGAGTGAAAATTTTTGGTGGACAAGCAGCAATCGCTGGAAATATTATTGTTCGTCAACGTGGAACAACTCATCACCCAGGTGTTGGTGTAGGAATCGGTAAAGATCATACATTATACGCATTAACTGATGGTTTAGTTGAATTCCGTAAGAAAAGAGAAAATCGTTCTTTTGTTTCAATTGTACCTTTTGCAACTGAAGCGTAATAGAATTAGAAGATAATTGAAGGCGAGTTCCAAACGGAGTTCGCCTTTTTTCTTTTGTAGAAAATCCAAAAAAAACGAATTTTTAGGATTTTCAAACACATAAATTAGTGGCAATGTTTAATTTTGTCACGCAAATAAAAATAGTATGTTAGAAATTACCCGAATTCGTACAGAAAAAGAAGCACTCATCGCAGCGCTGAAGAAAAGAAACATCGATGTAACTGATACATTAAATCAAATTATCGAAAAAGACCAAAATTGGCGTTCCAAGAAAACATCAATGGAAGCTCTTGCCGCGGATTTGAATAAAATGGCAAAAGAAATTGGGGATCTTTTTAAATCGGGTAAAGCAGCTGAAGCTGATTTGGCAAAAGCAAAAACAACTCAATTAAAAGAAGAAGAAACGGAGCTTAAACATGAGGTGGAAGCGCTCGAAAATGAAATTACCGAGTTGTTGTACCAAATTCCCAACGTTCCCAACGAACTTGTTAAAGCTGGTAAAAGCGAAGAAGACAACGAAACCGTTTTGGAAGTTGGAACAAAAGCAATTTTGCACGCAAAAGCACAAGCGCATTGGGAATTGACAAAAAAATACAATTTAATCGATTTTGAATTGGGCGTAAAAATTACGGGTGCTGGATTTCCGGTTTACCGTGGAAAAGGGGCGAAACTCCAACGCGCATTGATTCAATTTTTCTTAGACGAAGCCGAAAAAGCAGGCTACGAGGAATTCATTGTACCGCACGTAGTGAATGAAGCTTCTGCTTATGGAACAGGTCAATTACCCGACAAAGAAGGTCAAATGTACCACGCTGGTGTAGACGATCTGTACCTTATTCCAACGGCTGAAGTTCCTATCACGAATATTTACAGAGATGTTTTGCTTCCAGATGAAAACTTCTCGATAAAAATGACTGGTTACACGCCTTGTTTCCGTCGTGAGGCAGGCTCGTATGGTGCACACGTGCGTGGTTTGAATCGTTTGCATCAGTTTGATAAAGTAGAAATTGTTCGCATTGAGCACCCATCGAATTCAGAAAAAGCATTGACAGAAATGATTGATCATGTGAAAGCCTTGTTGGAAAAATTGGGTTTACATTACCGCATCCTGCGTTTGTGTGGCGGAGATACAGGTTTCTCATCTGCAATGACTTACGATTTCGAGGTTTTCTCAGCAGCACAAGAAAAATGGTTGGAAGTGAGTTCTTGCTCGCGTTTCGACACCTTCCAATCGAACCGCCTGAAATTGCGTTTCAAAGGAGCAGACAAAAAAAATCACTTAGCGCATACGCTCAATGGTTCGGCTTTGGCCTTGCCGCGCATCATGGCTTCAATCATGGAAAACCACCAAACTCCAGAAGGAATAGTGATTCCAGAGGTTTTGAGAAAATATACAGGTTTTGATATCATCAATTGAAAAGATGAATTGAAAAATAAAACGAGGGCTTTCAGAAATGGAAGCCTTTTTTTTCAAACTTCGTTGTTTAAGACTGACAAGGTTACTAAAAAATCATATTATTTCGGTTCTTGTTAATCGTAACACAAGAATCATTGTCACTGAACCTTTCCCATCCAAACCTGTATTTCAAGTAACGATAAATGAAAAAGAACGAATGAAAAATGTTTTTCACATCCTTGTGTGTTTTTGTAATTGGAGTGTTCTGGCCCAACCCGTTTCAGATGATCTCATGAACTTGAGAATAGAATCTTTGGAGAAAGCTATTCATAAAAACCCACTTAATGATTCTTTAATTTGGGAACGTATAGAACTTTCTTCATTAGGGTTTCCTGATTTTGATGTGGTGTTGAACTTTGAGTTTACTGAAGTAAAAAGACAAACGGTTTTAGAACTTAAAAAGCGCTTTTCATCAGATTTTGAACGTATAGAACGAAAGCATATTGCCAAAAAGAAATTCAATCTTGTGGAGGAAGGCGATTTTTATCTCAACCGAATTTGGTATAATTTCAATTGTTTAGAATTCGATAAAGCCATTGCTGATGCTATTCATTTACGCGATTCAGCTTCCTATTCAGAGTATGATGGTAGGGGAGAGTATTACAATGAATGGGCAAATTTATCGTTGTTCTATCTCTACATCTTCAAGCAAGAGTTTACTTTAGCCTTCCAAACGAGTGATGTTATTTTAAATCAACTGAAAATTAAAAACCCAAACAGTATTACTCTTCATACGACGGAAGTCACCAAAACAAGCTAATACTGCTAGATTTTTGTAATAAAAAAGAAGAATTGACGAATTATTTGAAGTTTCTAACTAGAGAATGCTTCGAACATTATTTTGAGATGTGTTCGTTCAAAGATTCCGATTTTTCGAACACGCTTTACATAAGTGAAAACGAATCATACAGCAGCGAAGAAAATTATTCGTTTCATACCGAATCAACAAAGGAGTATGCCTTTAACTATTTGCAACAGTTGCTTGTTTACTTAGATAAATACACTGATCCAGATTTGCCGTATTACCAAAACATTTACAACCAACTAGCAATAAAAGTGAATCCCAACTTCGAAAAAATAAATGTCACAATAAATGATAAAGAACTGAAAAGTATCATTTCAAAGATTTAACTCAAGTTTTTTTTCTGGGCGCTTTAACACGCTCCATCTTCAAGTCCTCGTCTGCAAACTTCTCTTTTTATGCAAAACAAACGAGCTTCCAAGGTCGCTGTTTCTTTTTCAAAAAGACTAAGTTTCCAAACTGTGGGCTTTCCGCCTTCTCGCTAGCGCGGTTCTCACTATAAAATTTATATTTTTGGATTGAATAAAATTTTATATTAGAGAAATTCAAAAGGGAATAGCCTTTATCTTACAAACTCTTTAAATACTTTAAAACTGCTTTTCTTTCCGCAGAACTCAAATTAGCGAAAAAGTTTTTAGAATTTTCTGCTTCACCTCCATGCCACATAATTGCTTCAAGAAAGGAACGGGCTCTTCCATCGTGTAAAAAATAGCTATGTCCATTCACAACTTCACTCAAGCCAATTCCCCAAAGTGGAGTGGTTTTCCATTCATTGCCAGAGGCTAAATAATCAGGTCGATTGTCTGCTAAACCAGGACCCATGTCATGTAACAATAAATCTGTGAACGGATAGAAGACTTGGTTATTTAATGGTTGAAATGCTACGTTTACAGCAGTTCGTTGTTTTGGAGTGTGACAAGAAATACATTTTGCAGCAGTAAATAATTCTTTTCCACGCATTACTTCCGGATTTTTCACATCTCTTCTTGCTGGAGCTTTCAATGTTTTGATATAAAAAGTTACTGCATGAAGTAAACTATCCGTTATTTCTAGATCATCTAATAAATAATCATATTGCGTTTGGCCCCAAGAACTTTCCGTAGGAAAAAGAAAATTTGTAATTCCCATATCTTGATGAAAAGCTCCGGCAACTTGTTGTAACAAAGACGGTGCTCCTGCTTTCCAGCCAAATCTTCCTATTGTGTGTTTGTTTTTTTCAACATTCCATACTTTATTCACTTTTCCTGAAACGCCATCTCCATCGGAATCGTATTCGTCTTGTGCCAAATAGATAGATGATTCTGAAATTGCTTCCAATAAACCCAAACCAAAAACAGGCGGTGCCATTCGTGCAGAATAGAGCATATTAAGTGGTAAGGGCATGTATGTGCTAACAAATTGGTAGTTTGGCAAACGCAATTCATATGTTTCTCCATCAGGAAAAGTATAGGTTTGATAGGAATAAGAAACATCTACACTTCCTTCAGAAGGAGTTCCAAAAACTCCACGTTGTTGAAATTGATCACCAAAATTAGGAACAGCCAGCGGACCTCCGTGTTCGTTTTCTCCTGGAATACTTATTCGTAGTAATAAAGCGAGTAACTGATCACCAGTATTTGGTGCTTTTCCTCTACCATCGTTTACATGACATGAAACGCAAGAAACACTATTAAAAACCGGACCTAAACCAGGGTTTTTAGGCGACGGAGAACTCACAAATGTGGATTCAAAAAGCAAATCACCAACGCCATGTGTTAATTCTTGTTCTGCGCTTAAACCTGTAAAACTTTCTCCAAAAGCACCTGAACCAGTTAGAAAAGAAGTTTGTGAACCACCTTGAAGCCAATCTTGCGTTTCAAAATCGGCTATTCCATCGGCTTTTTTACATGAATGTAAATTCAATAAAAAAACAAGGCTAATAAAACTTAAAATGAGAATTCTATACATACAATTAGTTGATCTGTTAATTGGTGATTTTTGATTGAATTAACGGAAGTAAATCGTTTTCTAAAGTTGCTTTTAAATCGTTAATTGCATCAACCGCATTCTGAACCTGAGTTGGTTGCTGAAAAATTGCTTCTCCAAAAGGAAGAGTAATTGCAGCAAGTGCATTTTTGGCAACTGCAATTTTATTCTTTATTGTATTATCTAATGATAAATTATATTTCCTTACAACATCTTCTATTCCTAAACCATCTGTTGCATATTTTCCTAAATACACATTTTCAACACTTTCAATATTGTTGGTAAAATCGCGCATTGAATTTTTCGCGTATGGCGATTCTTCTAAGCTGGCGTCTTGAGAAACTAATGGCTCGTTGATTTTTCCATTCGCAACTTCATCACAAATTCCAATTAATGCATTGATCATCTCTTCATATACAGATTTGTAGTTTGAATAGAAAGGATTTGTGTTGCTTGGTGTCTTAAATTTAGAATAAAATGAATTGCCATTACTTGTTTCCCAATTTGAAGAAAGGGAAAGAACCAATGATTTCAAATCTAAAGTTAAAGCAATAAGATATTCTTTTTCACGACTTGTAAAGTCAGTATAAACTTTCGTTCCATTTTGCCCCCACAACATAAATTCAATCGGATGAAAACCTTTTAACGCATCGTCTAAACTTGTTACTGTATTCGGATCAGTGAAATCACTTGCACCTAATAATAAAGTATTAATTGCAGTAAAGTCTACTGGCCAAGTATCTATTCTCGGGTCAATGTTATCTGTAGAAACTGGTCCGTAAAGAAAACCTTCTGATTTTTCCCAAGACGAACGTGTTAATTTCCATTCACTTCTACATTGTTCTAAAGAAGCAGCGCTTGGATTTGTAACAAAGTTTTGTATCGTAGTTTGAAAAGTGGTTGCTTTACTAGCTAGATCTGAATATGTTGCCGTATTGATATTCAGCGCTAACTGATTTAGAACTTCTTCGTGCGAAACTGCTGGAGTTTCTGTTGTAACAATTTCTTCTTTTTTACAAGAAAAAACAAATGCTATAACAGCTAAATATAAAAATGTCTTTTTCATACTGATTTAATTTTTAAACTTTAATTATTAATACTTCTTCATTTTGTTCAATTGCAAATTCCTTGAGATTGAAACTTGCAGGCGGATTTTTCGGCTTACCTTCTAAAGTGAAAGCACTTCCATGAGCATTGCAAAAAAAACCAGATTTTGTTGCAATTAGTGGGTTTGCAAGATGTGTACATTGCATATCGAACGCTTTGTATTCTGTTTCTGAGTTTTTAACTACAGCAATAGAAAAATCGAGCGAATTACTTTGTATAATTACTATTTTATCTGCTCCAATGAATGCGTTTTTTGCTAATGTAAAGCTATTTTTTTCAGGCAAAAGATTTACCGTTTGTAATGTAGAACACGAATTTAGTGCGGGTAAAATAATAGAAACACCAATAAGTGAAGCACAAAGTGCACACGATTTTTTTATAAAATCTCTTCTATTCGCGTCCATTTTTAGAAACTGTAACCTAAGCTAAGGTGAATACTATGTTGCTGTTGTTGATAGGGTAAAGCTTGTGGAAAAGGCGTTACAATTAATGCTGGGTTTTGGCTGCCAGTCATTTGATAGGTGTAATCTAATTTAGCGATTACGCCATTTACTGGCAAAAAACTAAATCCGGTTGTCCAATAACTTTGTTGAGAAGCACTATTTCGAATTCCGTTTTCAGGTACAGTATAATTCATATCTAAAAATTCTATTCGTGTGAATGCTTTTAATGTTTTTGTTTCTTTTTTGAACACGTCATATCCTATTTCAACATAAGTTCCAAGCATACTTTCTGGTGTGTTGTTTCCAAATGCAGTATTGATTTTTTCGGCTTGTGGAATTGCAACATAAGTAAAAAGAACTTTCGCGAAGAAACGATTTCCAGTATATTGAGAGTTAATTTCTCCTAAAGCCAATGGAGTGCCAAAAAACCCTGATTCGAGCTGCAAACTGTCTGCTTCTCTTTTGGTTAAACCTGCTGTTCCTCCGTAATATCCTGAAATCTGTGTTCGAAAATTTCCACCATAATGAAGAACAGAACCAGTTACTGCTAGGGCAGAAGCAGAAGCATTAGACCCTTCAAATCTTCCTTCGCGTATTCCAGAACCTGCTTCAAATTTCCTGCTAGAAAGACCATTGACGACTGCTAACGAATAATTTAAACCAGCAATTTTGTTACTGTTTTTATAAAAACCAATTCCTAATTCGCGCCATGTTGAAGGAATGATGAGCTGCTCAACCATTGGTCTATTTCCATTGTATGTTGTTGGCAAGTGATTTTCGTTTATTATTCCGATACGAGGAATGAACAAGCCGCCAGTTAAATAGGCACTTGGCGAAAGGTTGAATTTAACAAATGCCTGTTCCAAAGAAATTTCTCCGGAAGCTTCACCTCCAACAATTTTTGCATCTTCTATTTCAACTTCTGAGAAAAAATAGATTTTGTTTGTAAAGCGATGTCCAAAAAACAAAACAAATCGTTCCACATTAATACTTGCTTCATTTAGTGTTAAATTATTTTTGTAGGCAAATGACCCGTAACTTGAAATAACAGTATTTTGATTATTTGCTACTAAACCTGCGTTTAATGAATCTTCCTTTGTGAGTATTTGAGCTGAATAAGCTTCAGTTAACAAGCAAAGTGTTAGTGAAATGACTATTTTTTTATAAGAATTAAACTTCTGTGGCATATTTTTTTTTGACAAAATTAATACATGGCAACAAAAGTTTAACTACCACAAATAGGGTATTTAGTAATGAATCTAAATAAGAAAGAAGTGGAAAGTCACCTATGAAATTAGCGTATTTTCTTCTTTGTAAAAATGATTTCTTTAATCCAATTTTGTAGAACTAAATGTAAATAATTTCTGTTCTTCAGGTATTAGCTTTCTTTAAAGCAAAGTAATAAAAACGAAATACTTTTTAACTAAAAAAAGAGACTCAAGAGTCTCTTTTTCTTTATCATACTGCTTACCTAACCACCCTATGAAATGATTTAAAAATCATTCTATTTAACCAGCATTATTCTCTTTATTGTTGATTCACCTTTTGAAAGAATACGTAAGTAATAGGTTCCGTTTTCTTCCTTAGTTAAATCTATATTGTTGTTTGTTGCATCAATTTCAGAATATGTTTGAATTATTCTTCCCGTAACGTCTAACACCTCAATTTGCTCAATTTCGTTAACTGCTGAACCAATTAATTGGAAAATTCCGTTCGATGGATTTGGATAAACGTTTACATCTAAATTGGTTTTTTCATCTAAGCTTGCAACAAATAAGTAAATCGTATCTGAGAATGCAGAACAACCGTTTACATCTGTTATTTCAACAACGTAGTTTCCTGTTGTGAACACAGCATAGTTTTGTTGCGTTGCACCCGGAATTAAAAGTCCGCTATTGTACCATTGGTAGAAATTAGAAACAGAAGAGCTAAGTGTGAAACTGCTTTCTGTTATTGTTGGCGGAACAATCGTGTTTACTACAACAGTTGTAGCTGCATTCGCACAGCTATTTGCATTTCCGAATACTGCATGAATACTTCTTTTTCCAGTTTCAATAGCATTAACTCCATCCATTCCGATCACTTGTGTGAACGACGTAACGTTTGTTGCTGTTGGTTGCAATTGGTTATCGTCATTGAAACCTGAAGAAAGTACACGACCGTCTTCAATTAAAAGCAAAGAAGAATATTCTCCCGCACTCATTTCTCTAACACCACCTATTGCAGATTTTTTAGGGAAAGATGTTTGTGTAATACTCACATCGCCCAACTGACCGTAGGTATTACTTCCAACTACGTAAACGTCTTTCAAATTCGTTAAGATGAGTGAATGATTTGCACCACCAGTTACATTTTTCACGTTTTGCAATGCTAATTGAACTGGAGTTAAACGATTTGTTAGATCTCCTAAACCTAATTGACCATCAATGTTTGCTCCCCAAGCGAATAGGTTTCCTATTCCGTTTATTGCGAATGAATGATTTTCACCTGACCCAATTTTCACAATTGAACTTAGACCTGTGATTTGTTCATATACATTCGAATTCACTAAATCTCCTTGAGCTAACTGACCAAATGAATTGTTTCCAACAGCCCAAACTGTTCCATCATTTCTAAGAGCGATGAAGTGATTTTTTCCAGCTACAATTTCGCTCACGTTTGAAATACTTGTAAGTAAGAACGGGAAGTTGATAATTGCATTTGAACCAACACCTAATTGTCCGTTGTTGTTATTTCCCCAAACATATACTTGTCCTGTGCTTGTTAAAGCAGCACAACTTGAACTCGTTGTTGCGATTTGAGTGATGTTTGCTAATACAGGAACAAGAGCAGCTTCATTTGTTGTTGTGTATGTTCCATTTCCTAGCTGACCAGAACCATTCTCACCCCAAGAATAAACTGTTCCAGCATTTGTGAGAGCTAAAGCAAAATCATAACCTGTTTCAATGTTTTTAATATCAGTTAAGTTTGCGGCAGCAACCAAGGCAGCTGAATTTAAGTTTGTTTGGTCTCCTAAAGTTCCAGATCCGTTGTATCCTTTCGACCATACTTCACCGTTTCCACCAGCAATATGTTCCAAACTATAATTTCCAGCAATTGTTGCAGTGTAAGTAGAATCTGTTGCACCAAGAATCGGTAATCCATTCAAATACCATTGATTTCCGTAAGAGAAATTACTTGTCAGAACTACAGAATCACCAGCACAAAAAGTTGTTGAACCAACTGGAATTATTGTTGTGTTTGGAACAACAGTTGGAATAATACCGTATCCTAAATCTTGAACACATCCTGATAACGTATTTGTTCCTTCAAGCGTAATTACATCGCCTTGCGTCAGTCCGCCAGACGAGAACGTGTTTGTTGCAGAAGGTGCACCTTGAGAAGTTCCATTCACGAAGAATTCATACAAATCTGCACCCGATGCTGTAATGTTGATAGGACTACCTTCGCAAATTAAACTTGGCGAACTAGCTGCTAAATCTAAAGCGTTAACTACAAATGTTATTTGTTGGATAGTTGAAACACATTGGTTGTTGTTTCCTTGAACAGTAACTAGGTCACCATTTGTGATATCTGGTGTAATATAAGTTGTAGAAGTTCCGTTTTGTTGTGGAATTCCGTTCACGGCGAAAGTATAAGTACTTGCTCCCGAACTGGTGAACGTTACACTCTGATCTAAACAAATAGTAGCGTCTGCATCACTTGAAAGAAGGGTAACAGTTGGAGTAGGTGTAACTGTGAAACCAATCGTATTCAATCCGTTTGAAACACAACCATTCGACTGACCAACAACAGATAATACATCAATATTATTCACTGGTGAAGTGAAAGAGGAAACTACTGAGAAAGGACCTGTAGGAACTGCGTTAATAAAGAATTGATATTGTTGCGCACCATTTGCTGCAATATTTGGCAAATCTGTGCTACATAAGTTTGTTGAACCTAAATTAGATAAACTCACAACTGGTTGAATATAAACCGTAGTTGAAATTCCTGTTGAATTTGAAGAACAACCACCTATTGAACCTTTGATTAAAATTGTTTGTCCGTTAGTTAAACTGTTTGTTGTTAATACATTAATTGGAGAAGCTGCACCTTGAGAAATTCCGTTAAGGAAAAACTCGTAGTTTGTTGCTCCAGAACCAGTGAATGTTACAAAAGCACCACTACAAATAGTATTATCTAAATCAGAAGAAATATTTGTAACAATTGGAGCAGCATTTACAGTGAACGATTGAATCAAACTTGAATCTACGCAACCAGCAGCACTCGTTCCAATTACATAAATTGCATCGGCATTTGCAAAAGCACTTGAGCTGAAAGTAGTTAACGGACCAGAAACTCCTTGTGAAGTTCCGTTTAAAATGAATTCATAGTTAGCTCCTCCATTTCCGGTTAATGTTACATTTTCACCTATACAAAATTGGTTATCGATATCTGAACTTGAAATAGTAACAGTTGGAATTGGATTTATAATAATGTTCAAAGCACTAGAATTTGAACAACCCAAACTAGAACCTGTAACTGAAACTGTATAATTTCCCGCACTAATACCTGCAGTATTTAAAATGGTTGTTGCACTTGGTGCACCCTGAGAAACTCCGTTTAAGAAAAACTGATATTGTGTTGCTCCACTAGCCGTATATGTTTCGTTAGCTGCTTGGCAAAAAGCATTGTCTATATCGCTTGAAGTTAAATTTACTGCGGGCACTGGGTTCACACCAATAGTTAAAGTATCTGATCTTCCAATACAACCCAATGAACTTCCAACAACGAATACTTGTTGTCCGTTGGTTAAGTTCGAATTTGTATAATTTGGATTCACAGTTGAACTTGTTTGAGAAACGTTGTTTACGTAAAATTGATAGAACGAAGATCCCGAACCGGTAAATTGAATTGCTGTTCCTGCACAAATTGTGTCGTTTAAATCGTTACTAACAATTGAAACTGTAGGATTCGGATTTACCGTTACATTCAATGTACTTGAACTTAAGTTTGAACAACCATTTGCTGCAAATCCGCGAATTAGAACCGTGTGCGGGCCAACACTCAATGTAGATGGAAAAGTAGGCAAAGCTTGAACCGTTCCGAACACATTATCAACACTTAATTGATATGTAGCTGCACCAATTCCTGTGAAAGTGATTGGCTCACCTTGACAAACTGTATTGTCAAAATCTGAAGAGGTAATATTTACATTTGGAATTCCTAAAACTGTATAAATTACCTGATCGTTTACGAAGCAGTTGTTTGATTCACCAATAACCAAAATGGTTGAACCGTTTACTAAAGTTGAAGTTACAAAATCATTGTCAACCGAACTAGCTTGAACCAAGGATCCGTTGATAGAGAAACTGTAATTTGTTGCACCACTTGCTGTGAAGGTAACACTTTGTAATTGACAGATAGTGTCATTTGCATCACTAGAAGTTAAGTTGGTTGTTGGGTTTGCACGCACTTCAATTGGAATAAACACACTTGTGTCTGAACATCCACTGAATGCAACCTTCACTTTCACTTGATCATTATTTGCAAGAGAAGCGCTATTAAAAGTTGAAACACCTGTAATACCTTGACTTACATTATTAATGAAGTATTCGTAAATTGCTCCTCCAGTTGCATTGAATGAAATATTTTGTCCCTGACAGATCGAAGTATCAATGTCTGCAACGCTTATTCCCGCAACAGGCAAAGGAGTTACTACGAAAGAGAAAGTTGATAGCGCTTCTCTTTGGCAACCTAGAGTAGTATAACCTATTACTTTTACAATTTGACCTGTAGTTAGAGTAGAAGTATTAAAAGTAGTTGTTGCTGATGGTGCACCCTGACTAACATTGCTAACAAAAAACTCGTAAGTGGAAGCTCCGCCGGCTGTAAAAGTGACATTTGTTCCGGCACAAATTGTTCCAGAAGCAATACTTTTAATTAAAGTAGTTGTTGGAAGCGGATTCACTGTGAAGTCTAATATTCCAGATGTGTCTTTACAACTTGTTGTGGTATTCGAACCTATAACATAGACTTGGTCGTTGTTAACCAAATTGGTTTTAATAAAACTTAAAACTGGTAAATTTCCAGTAGCTGAAGTTCCATTTAAGAAGAACTGATAGTTATTTGCACCACTAGAAGTCATGGTAACACTCGTTCCGTCACAAATAGTTGTATCTGCATCACTTGATCCTAAAAGAACAACTGGATTTGGAGTTACGTCAAACACATATGAAATGGTGTCTTCAGCCAAACATCCGAATAAGGAAGCGCGAATAGAAATAGAATCATTGTCTAAGAGCGGACCAACTAGAATAGAATCTAATGCTGAAATTGGACCTAAAGATATTCCGTTTTTGTAGAACTGAAAAATTGTTAAACTATCAATTGCAGAAGCAGTAAATTCTACTGATGTTCCTTGGCAAATCGTTAAATCGGGTTGATCTATTGTGGCAAATAATGTGGGATCGTAAATTGTAATTGAATCAATAAATGTATTGAAACAACTATTGGTATAATAAGATGATAATCTAACTATGTGTTTGCCTGAATTTTGGAATATATAAGCTGAAGTGTCTCCTAATTTAACTGTTTCATCATAATCCCAAACGAAAGTTAAATCGTTTTGATTTCCTGAAAAAGCAGTTGAATTATTTACAAAAAATGTTGTGTCGCCAAAGCAAACACTTGGTAAAAAATCAAAATCAGCCGTTGTGGAAGTAGATGTGTTGAATGTCCAAAGGTCATTACCACTTACATTCGTTGAAAAGAAAGCAGTTTTTGCACCAGCGCCTAAAAAACGACCATCTTGTATTCGAATTCCATACACGTTCTGCACCTTGGGTGAAAAGAACCTAAATTTGGTTCCATTTATTGTGGATTTGAGGAGCACCTCTTGCCTTCCAGTTAAGGTGTCGTTGTCAACGCCAAAACTGTATAGTTCAATGTAACCAACTGTGTCTGTTTGTAAAGTAACCTCAATTTTATATTCAGTAATTGAATCGAGGTATTGGTATGAAGGACCAGCTAAAGTATCGATATGTATTGCACGTGTAATGAATCTTTTTGTTACAATCGTATCTTGGTTTAATCCGGTATCGAAATTAATAACAAATAAAGTATCACTTACACTGTCTTTTGGAATTGGGCTATATCCAAAAACATTTGTTGGCGAAAACCCTGAATATACAGTTACGAGTGCTGAAAGTGTGTCAATTGAAATGGTATCTATTTCTAAATCTGGTGAAAGAAGCGTGTCGATTTTAAATTTGTTACATCCACCATTAATTATAAGCGAATCCATTGTAACAGTTCTACCAGCTTGAAATTGGACCATACTTCCAGCAGTAATTGTTAAATCGTTACATGTTAATCCTCCTCTAACTGAACCTAATTTTCTCGGATTGTAATTCAAAGTTAGATCGTAGAACGTTTTGTTGTTATTGATAAAATAGTTAGAGTCTAACGAGCGACCAATAATTATATGCGATGTACCAGGTACAACTTGGTAATTTAAATTCAGTGAATCTGTATCCCAACCATCTTTTAATCGAATAGTTGACGAACCCATAAAAATTCTCTTTTGAGCTAAACCTCTTCCTATGTAAGATTGAGCGGTTATATTTTGATTGTTCGTATTGAACCTTCCGGATAAATGAACAATACTTGAAGAATCGCTTGCAATAATTGGAGAACTTAATCTCAATGTATCTGTATCTAATGTCATGTTTATCGATACGCTACAATCGAAAGCAGCGTTGTCTTGATTAAAGGTTGCTTTTTTCTTGAATTCTAAACGGTATTGAATCGAGTCTCTTAAAAATGTTAGTTTATTGTCAAGCAATATATCGCCATTACTGATTAAATTCACACCTAAAACAAATTTTGCAGAATCATCAATATTAGCCCATGTCATTTTTCCAACAATTAGAGCCGTATCTATTGTTACTGTTTGGTTGGGTAAATTGAATGAGTTTTGATCGAAAATTAGTGTGTCGTTGTTTTTAGGAACAAAGCATGCAGTAATTCCCCCTGATGTTTCTGACCAATGACTAGCGTCTGACCAATCTCCAGTATTTCCAATCCAATAGAACGTATTGGGAGAAGTTTTTAAAGTAACACCAACAGTTGCGGCATTTTTAGAGAAAGCGTTTACATAATTTTTTGGAAAACCTAAACTATCTCGCGCAACAATGTTTAAGAACGCTAATCCATTTAATGGAATAGAGTCATTTGTTCCAGTGTATAAAATTTCAGCTTTTGGAAGTGCTGGCGTAATATTGTTTGAAACCACCAATCTGGACACACAATTTGCATTAGTTACGAGTGTATCGAAAGAAAGACGAGTTCCATTTGTCAGTTTCAATGAGTCGGAGTCGAAATTTAAATAGTTAGCATTTAAATTATGAAATAGATTCACTTTCGAGGAAACAAAAAACAAACTATCATAACTTACCGCTGCTAAATTATCTTTTAAAAACGCAGATCCAGTCATTGTAAAATTTACTCTTCTTGGTCGAACCGAAGCTACACTCAAGCTTACTAAATTTAAGGAGTCAGTTGCTATTGTAAAAGTTGAACTAGAGAAATTAAATACACGCGTATCTGTTCCAGGTAAATAAGAAAGTAAACTTCCTACAGTTGCATTATTTCCGTTGAAATTTAATGTTCCGTTTACTAAAAACACTTTTTGAAGAGCTGTAAATTTTGAAGTAATATTTAATGGACTTGTAGTAGCAGTTAAACGCAAAATCGAGTTGATGATTAGTTCATTTGCTTGAAAAACATTTCCGCTTGCAGCAGTTCCGGTTAAAGATAAGGTGTTTGTAGGGATAGAAAAAGATGAACCCAGAGCAGTTGGACCGAAGAATGATTTTGTAACGGTTAAGTTTAAACTAAAACTCACTGAATTTGCACCCAAAGCATTCACACTTCGAATAGTTTCACTCGGACTTGGAGTAGAAACAGCGTATGCACCTACACTAGAAAGCGCATTGAAAATAGCACTATCAGCCGCCAACGGAACACTTGCTCCAGAAACTCCGCCAGAGGTCAAAGACCAATGCGTAGGATCATTCCAATTACCAGTTCCGCCTACCCAAAATCGAACCTGAGAATAAGAATTTCCGATAGAAAAAACAAAAAAGCAAGCAAATAAGAAGAACTTAAATGTATTTAAAGAATTGAGTTGTTGTTTTATTTTCATAAAAAGTTGCATCAAATTTTTAATAGTGTTTCTTTTTAAAAACCACACCATAATAACTGGCAAATTTAGTCATAGAGACAGTTTAAAAAAATAGTGGTAAACCGCTATTTTTTTAAAGTCAATTTGATGTTAACTTCGCCAAAAATTTTATGCGCATGCAAACATTCAAATTAATTCTGCTTTTATCTATTTTGTTCAATAGCTCTGTCTTTGGACAAGAAGAAAAGGATTCTGCCATTTATGTGGTTCCAACTACAGCGAAAGCAGATCTGAGTTTATATACTCCCCCCGTAAATTTTATTACAACAACTGCTTTCAACGGATTTCAACATTTACAAACACAAACCACTGTTGTCTTAACTATGGTAGATGGAGCAAACTATTTGAACATTAAAACCGGAATGACAGAAGTGTATTTCGCTGAAAACAAATTGGTGAAAACGAATGAGTTGCCAATTGTTACAGCATCTGGTTTAAATGGAGTTGTGTATGTTGCAACTTTTATGTTGAACAATACGCAGATGTCGCGTCACATCACTTTTATAGGCGATGCAAACAAAACACTTTGGTTAAGCGCAACTTTCCCAACAGAATTTACCGCATTGATTGAAAAAGAATTGCTCAATTCATATACAACAGTTCACTTTTAAGAGTCTAACTTATGAAAAAAATATGTATACTATTAATTGTACTTTTTGTTAGTAAACTGAGTTTCAGTCAGCAAATTGTTACACACCAATGTGATTTTGAATCTGGAAATCAAAACATGTGGGGACCAAGCTTTAGCGCCTTTTCTATTAATCAAACAATCGATTTGTTTTCTTTTCCTTGGAATGTATCTGGCGGAACGGGGAATGGAGGAATTACGACAATCTTAGGTCAAAGTTTTGGAGCTGCGGCTTCTTTCGGAACATCTGGAGTAATAGGTTCAAATTTCTCACTTTCAGGATTCACAACTGGTGAAGTTGCGGTAGATTATCCAGTAGAGATTGAGTTGGATATGCCAACTGATAACACCTACAATCAAGGAGAATTAGTTTCTATTAATACGAGTTATGAAGTAACAAGTTCGTATGCATTGGAAACAATGTATCCGTCTGTAGGAACAGCTAAATTGGATCTTTATTTTCAATTAGCTGCAAACGCATCTCTTACAATTTGCGCTTTTGGATGTGTTACTGTTCCAATTATACCTTCTTTTAGCTCACCTACAATTACTTTAAATGTATTTCATCTTTCTGCTGATGGAATATGGTACCTAGGGCCTGCTTGTGCTGAAGCTGTTCCTTTAGCAGCAGCAAATTCTGGGCCTGGCGATGATTATGAAGCCTCACCCGGACAAAATATTTTCCCATTTGCATTACCTGCTCATGAGCCAGGTTGTACGATGATTCCTTGGCAAGTTCGTTACGATTTTTTACCATTGGAAATTCCAGATAATCCTATCGGAATCTTTGGTGAATTAACAATTCCGTATGTTGAAACAACAGATGCACTTCAACCGGTAACTCAATTTTTAACTGCAAGCGGAGATTCTACTTATGTGCATTTAGGAATAGAAATTTTCAAGTTATTGGGAGCAATTTTATCTGAAGTCCCAGGCCCAGTTGGTGTAGTCGGAGAAGTGTTATCGAATTTAAGTGGTGAATTTACATTTCCTGCTCCATTTGGAACCATTTTCCCAGCCTCACTCACCTACAACATAATGAGTGCCTCGTTTAATGTTTACATAACAAACAAACAAAAATTTGACTTTAAACCCAAGATTTATGGGAAATATGAATTTCCAGTCCCGGTTGCATTTTCAGTATTTAACGGGGCAACCTTGGTAACTTCAGGTTCAAGTGCAATTATCAATGCAGAAGTAGGTCACCGTATTGAATATTTCTACCCGTGTTATTATGCAGATTTAGAAATTACACCCACTTATTCAATTATTGGTCAGTTTACAAATAGAACCTACGATTCACTTAATGTTACTTTTGAATTTTCAGCTTTGCAATTTGGATTCAGTTTACCAGCAATTCAAATTACACCGGCAATTACTATACCTGAAATTTGTTTAAACATTCCCTATCCCTGTCCGAGTTGGTCAGATCCTTTCAGATGGTGTTCAAGCAGAGTTTGTACTCCTTCATTTACAATACCTGCGGTTGCATTTTCTGGATTTAGTTTCAATATCGGACCGCTTTTGGACTATACACTTCCAATCGGAGATATTCAGTACGACTGGTATAACAACACGTGGGATTTAGAGGGGTTTGATCCTTGTACACATCCAGCTTTCCACATGAAAGCTAGAGTTTTCTCAGCTACTTCAACAGACGTATACGTGCTTTGTTACGGAGGAAATACGGGTTCAATTAATGTTACAGAAGTAAATGGCACAAGCCCTTTTGGATATGTTTGGACGAATGGTGCACTTACTCAAGATTTAGGAACATTAACAGCAAATAGCTATCAGGTTATAATTACTGACGCAAACGGATGTAAAACAGCTGCGGGTGGAACAATTCTCGAACCTGAATCTGCAATTAGTTTTGTTGTTCTCACATCAGACAAAAATTGTAATGGCGGTGTGAACGATGGAACTGTAGATGTCTTAACTCAAGGTGGAACTTCACCATACAATTATTCTTGGTCGAACGCTTCTACATCAGAAGATTTAACAGCTTTAAATGCTGGAACATACAATCTAACAGTAACTGATAATAACGGTTGTGTAGGATTGACTTCAGCAACTATCAACCAACCTTCTCCGCTCGGACAAACTGCAGCTATTTTGAATGTTGATTGTACGAATGGTTCAGATGGAATGATTGATGCTTCGCCTTTTGGTGGAGTTCAGCCTTACATTTATCAATGGACCAATAACGTAAACGCAACGGTTATTAATTCAGAAGACATTATCAATACAATTGCAGCTCAACATACCTTGTTGTTCACAGATGGAAACGGATGTACGAATTCAGCTAATTATACAATTACACAACCCGCAACTTTGCCAAGTTTAAGCTTGTTACAATCCACAGTTTCCTGTAAAGGTGGTTTAAACGGAGGTGTAAACTTAACTCCAAGCGGAGGAACCCCTGGTTATACATTTACTTGGGTAAATGGTGCAACAGCTGTACTTCCATTCGTTTCTGAAGATTTATCAAATGTTGGTGCAGATAATTATTCTGTTGTAATGACAGATGCAAATGGTTGTTCAACTTCAGGAACTGTTGCAGTAACTGAACCAGCAGCTGCGCTTTCTCAAAGTCCAGTTTTAACTCAAATTAATTGTTTCGGAAATACAACTGGTGCTATTGTTCCAAACATTGCTGGCGGAACTGCTCCATATTCATACGCTTGGTCGAACGCTACCTCTGGAACAACCCTAACAGGAGTTGGAGCCGGAAACTACAGTTTAACTGTAACAGATAACAGAGGTTGTACTGCAGTATATTCATATACTTTAACTCAACCGAATGCTGCTCTTGCACTTACTTTAACTCCAAATACAATAGATTGTTTTGGGAATGCAAACGGACAAGTAACAAGCGCAGTTTCAGGTGGAACAAGTCCGTATAGTTACTTATGGAGTAATCTACAAACAAGTGCAACTATTCAAAATCTTGTTGCAGGACCTTATTCTTTAACGGTTATTGACTCAAAAGGATGTTTAATTAATGCGGTTTCAATAGTTACACAACCATTGGCTCCTCTATCTACTACAAACACGTTTACGAATGTAAGCTGTTTTGCAGGCACCAACGGAGCAATAGATTTGAGTGTTGCGGGAGGAACATTCCCATACACTTACCAATGGTGGGATGGCACAAATCAATTGATCTCAACTCAAACACAAGATTTGTCAGTTTTAGATGCAGACATCTATATTGTTAAGGTTACAGATAACCGTAATTGTACAATTTTCGATACGGTAACTATCTCTCAGCCGTTGGCACCAATTGCAATCTCATCTCTAATGAACGATGTGAATTGTTTCGCAGGAACAGACGGTGCTCTAGATGTTTCAGTTATAGGCGGAACAACTCCTTATGCCTATTCTTGGTCGAGTGGTCAGTTAGGTGAAGACATTACGAATGTTACTTCTGGAACGTATACAATTACAGTTACAGATT
Organism: Crocinitomicaceae bacterium; assembly: GCA_031409255.1. Classification (GTDB taxonomy): domain Bacteria; phylum Bacteroidota; class Bacteroidia; order Flavobacteriales_D; family Crocinitomicaceae; genus Fluviicola. The sequence goes on along the minus strand of JANNWW010000164.1, from coordinate 27,066 downwards.
TCAACGGATGTATAAAAGCGGTTAGCTATGATGTAACACAACCTCAAGCAGCTTTGTCTACTTCTATTGTTACAGATCCAATTTTATGTAATGGTTTCGCAACAGGTTCTGCAAATTCAACAACAGTTGGTGGAACCAGTCCGTATACTTACTTGTGGTCGAATGGAGCTACAACTCCAAACATTTCAAATGTAGTTTCAAGTCCTTATTCACTTACAGTAACTGATTCTAAAGGTTGTTTCACATTCACAGGAACTCTTATTCAACAACCAGCTGCACCATTAAACGTAGTTCCTACTATTGTTGATGCAAGTTGCTACGATTATTCCGATGGATCTATTTCAATCAATATTACTGGTGGAAGTCAGCCATATTCATTCACTTGGGGAAATAATGTTGAAATCATTCTGAACAATCCGAGTGAAACAATCAACAATGTTCCGGCAAGTGATTACTTGATTCGTGTTCGTGATGTGAATGGATGTATGTTTGAACAAATTGTTACAGTTGGAGAACCAACGCCATTTTTGTCGACACTTACCGTTTCAGATGTTCTTTGTTTTGGAGGAAATTCAGGCCAAATTAGCTCTGTAATTTCAGGTGGAACTATTCCTTACGGATATTTATGGTCGAATGGTCAGGTAACACCGAATGCAACAAATGTTTCTGTGGGGCTTTATTCACTTCTTGTAACAGATGCCCAAGGATGTAGAATTACAGATACTGCAATTGTTAACCAACCAATCCAATTAATTCCGGTTATAACCGTAACTCCAATTTCTTGTATCGATCAAACAGATGCAGAAATCAAAGTTGTTTTTGCTGGAGGAATTCAACCATATACTTATTTATGGGCTACTGGAGAAACAACAAATTCAGTTGCTAATTTAGATGCTGGTTTATATTCAATTACTGTTACAGATGCGCAAGCTTGTACACTAGTAGTTGATGTACTAGTTGACCCAGTTGCAAACGAGTGTGTGAATCCAGTAAACACTTTTACTCCAAACGGTGATGAGTATAACGATACTTGGATTATTGAAAACTTAGCGCTTTATCCAAATGCGAAGCTTCAAGTATTTAATAAATGGGGTTCAATCGTTCACGAACAACAAGGAGTTTATCAACCATGGGATGGTTCAACAAAAGGAGAAAATTTACCTTCTGATGTTTACTATTACATCATTGATTTATACAATAATGAAGAAAATAAATATACAGGATCAATAACAATTATTCGCTAAAAAAATGAAAAAAATAGCATTATTATTTTCAATAATACAACTCTCTATCAGTAGTGTGTTTGCTACTGAAACGCCACCAATTGGCTGTCCAACAATAGCTGTTACTGGTCAAGCTGTAACTTGCTACGCAGGTTCTGACGGATCTGTCAACCTTACTATTACAGGTCTTGGTGGACCTTATACAATTAATTGGTCTTCCGGCGAGACGAACGTTTCTTCTCTCCTTGGTAAACCAGCAGGAACTTACACTGTTAATGTGAAAGACGAAGCTTCTGGTTGTACGGTTTTTGGAGCTTTTGTTGTGAATCAGCCAAGTTCTATTGTAACAAGTGTAACTTCTACAGATGTAAATTGTAAAACTCAAAGTACCGGTCAAATTAATTTATCAGTTGTTGGTGGAACAGGTTCATATACTTACGACTGGAATAATAACGGCCCAGGATTTACAGATCCGGAAGATTTAACAAATATTCCAGCTGGAACGTATCAAGTGATTGTGCGCGACTTAAATAACTGTATTTCTAATAGAACTGTAATTATTACTGAACCTGCTGAAGCGTTGAACAGTTCAGCTACAAGTGTGAATGTAGGATGTTTTGGTGGAAGCACAGGATCTGTTGATTTAACAGTTTTTGGCGGAACTTTTCCCTACACCTATGTTTGGTCTAACGGGCCCAATTCACAAGATGTTTCCGGACTTTCAGCAAATACCTATTCTTGTTTGATTACAGATTTTAAAGGATGTAATCGAACTCAGATAGCTACAATCTCTCAACCAACTCCTGTTTCAGTTGCTGTTTTCCCTTCAGCAGTTTTATGTAACGGAGCAAGCACAGGTTCTCTTTCTTCAAATGCTTCAGGAGGAACGCCTCCTTATAATTATTCTTGGCAAAACTCTACTAATTTATTTAGTTCAAATAGTTCAGTTTTAAGCAATGTTGAAGCCGACAATTATATCTTAACTATTACAGATTCTAAAGGTTGTACAGCAACATCTGGAGCAACCGTTACAGAGCCATCAAAATTAATTCTTTCTGCAACTTCCGTTAACGTTTCGTGTAATGGAGGAAACAACGGCTCAATAAATTTATTACCAAGTGGAGCTGTTTCACCTTATTCTTTTTCTTGGACAAATGCTGTACCAGCTTTTGTAGGTTCATCAGAAGATTTAATCAATATTATAGCGCAAACTTATACTGTTAATGTAACAGATTTTAATGGTTGTACAGAGCAATTGGTTCGAACTATCACAGAGCCATTATTACCTTTAACTGCCACACATACTTCGGTAAATGTGAATTGTTTTGGAAATAATACGGGTTCAATTAATGTTACCTCAGTAGGAGGGACAAGTCCTTTGAATTATAGCTGGACAAATGGAGCTACTTCAGAAGATATAATTAATCTTGCTGCTGGCGGATATGGTTACACAATTACCGATGCAAAAGGATGTACTTTTAGTTCTTCAGCAGTTATTACACAACCAATAGCGGCACTTTCAAGCTCCGAAATAATTACTAACGTAAATTGCTTTGGCGAATCTAACGGAATAATTGATGTTTCTGTAGCCGGTGGAACAGTTCCTTACGCATATGCTTGGGAAAACAATGACTACTTAATGAGTAACACAACGCAAGATTTAACAAATATTTCTCAAAATGGATATCAAGTTACAATTACTGATGCGAAAGGGTGTTTGTTAATAGATAACTTCATTGTAACAGAACCACCTTTACTAACTACAACTATTTCAGGGGTAAATATTTTGTGTTTTGGTGGAACGAATGGTAGCGTAGATTTGCAAGTGTTTGGTGGAACTCCAATTTATACATACGCTTGGAGTAACGGTTCTTCAACTCAAGATTTGAGCAACTTAGGAGTTGGAACGTATTCGGTTACTGTTATTGATGCGCAAAACTGTTCTGCTACAAATGAAATTACATTAACTGGCCCAGCTGAAGCATTGTCTTACACCTTCGAGGTAGAAAATGTCAAATGTAACAACGGTACTGATGGAGAACTTTCAGTTGTTATTAACGGCGGAACTGTTCCGTATGATTATTTATGGTCGAACGGTTCAATTACTACTGCTGCTCAAAACTTAATTGCTGGTAATTACGGATTTTTAATTACCGATGCAAACGGTTGTTTGCTTTCTGATACATTATTAGTAACGCAACCAGATCCAATTGTAATGAATGAGATCATTACTCCGGTTACTTGTTTTGGTCTTTCAAACGGACAAGTAAACATTAGTCCAATTGGTGGAACTTCTCCTTACCAATACACATGGTACAATTCAACTTTCGCACTTTCAACACAAACTCAAGATTTAATTGATTTTCCATCAGATACTTTTCAATTGGAAATGACAGATACAAATGGTTGTTTCTATGAACGTTTTTGGTTCATTCCACAACCTCAATTATTGGATGCAACTTTTGCAAACGACAATGTAAACTGTGCTGGTGGAACTGATGGTTCAATTTTAGTAAATGTTATTGGTGGAAATGGTTCCAATACATTCCTATGGTCGAATGGTCAAACGAGTGAAGATTTAATCAATATACCAATCGGAATTTATGAATTCATGGTAACAGATTCTAAAGGTTGTCAAGATTCACTTTCAACACAAATCTTCGAACCTGCACCTGTTGCTGCAACTTTTGCGGTTGTTCCAGTTATATGTAAAGATCAGTACAATGGAGAATTAACTGCATTTGGAAATGGTGGAACAGGAAATTACACGTACGATTGGGTAAACTCTTCATCTCAATACATCAACGGTTTGGCAACAGGATTCTACACCATTACTGTTACAGATATTCTTGGTTGTTCAGTAGATACCGTTGCGTTTGTTCCTAAATTAAGTGAATTCTGTATTTTTCCACCAAATGCATTTTCACCAAATGGCGACCAATATAACGACACTTGGATAATTGACAACATTGAAGTGTATCCAGATTTACATTTCCAATTGTTCAACAAATGGGGTAATTTGATTTATGAATCGAAAGGTTTGTATGAGCCATGGAATGGTAAAGTAGGTGGGGTAACTGTTCCCTCAGATACTTATTACTATTTATTGTATTTAAATAATGATGATCAAGATAAAATCGATGGGTCAATTGTCGTAATTCGCTAATCAAGAATAAGTAAATAAAGAAATTATGAAAACAAAAAATATACTTTTAACAGCATTTGTGATCCTTGGTGGTTCAGCAATGGCACAGCAAATCGGTTTAAATTCTCAATACTTATTTAATGAGATGATTGTAAACCCTGGAGCAACGGGAACAAAAGATTACACACAAGTTCAATTGAATTTTCGTAAACAATGGGTTGGGTTTCCAGATTCGCCAACAAGTCAGAATTTATCTGCTAACGCATATATTGGAAAGAACTTTGGTTTGGGTGGAGTAGTAACTAACGATGTTGCAGGACCTTCTCGTCATACTAATTTAACAGTAAACGCTTCTTATCAACTTCCACTTTCGGCAGATAAAAACCATAAATTAGGTATGGGTATGGGATTAAGTATGGGACAACATATTATCGATGAAACAAAATTGTCGACATATCTTCCAAACGATCCAGCTGTAACTCGTGGATTTAACAACGTGATGGTTCCAGATGCAAGTGTTGGCGTGTTTTACTATTTCAAAGACAAAGCATTCGCAGGTTTAAGTGCGAAAAATTTAGTTCAAATGAACCGTGATTTGTATCAATTTGAAAACACAGTGATGAACTTAAACGTACGTAACTATTACTTTATTGGAGGTTACACATTTAAGTTAAGTGAAAAGTTCGACTTAAAATCTACAGCTTTATTACAAGCTATCGAAACAGGAACTTGGCAAGGCGATGTAACACTTCTTGGAGTGTTTGCAAAGCGTTTGTGGTTGGGTGGTTCATACCGCCACGACGATGCTGTAGTTTTCATGGGCGGAGCACAATTTGGTCCATTTAAATTTGGATATTCATACGATTACACACTTTCTGACATCGGAGATTATTCAACAGGTTCACATGAAATTTTCTTAGAATTACAATTAACTCCAAGAGACAGAAATGGAAATGGTGATCAAAGAAAAACACCGTGGATTAAACGTAACCGCTTGTATTCTCAAGGTAGATAACATGAAATTGAAAACACTCATACTTCTGGTTTTTTTACCAGTTACTTTTTTCGCTCAAAACAGTGTGAAACAAGCATATTTTGAATTTGATCGTTTTGAATATGCCCGCTGTATTGAGTTGTTTGAAAATGCACAACAAGCAGCAAAACTTGATTCAAAAGATTTCTTTTTGTTGTCTTATTCCTATTACATGACAGGAGATTACACCAAATGTTTAACAGTATTAGATGAATTAATTAAACGCGGTGATAACGAAAGTTTTCATTTCCGAATGAAAGGTGATGCCTTCAAAGAACTGAAACAATACGACCAAGCAATCGCCGAATACACAAAATTTGGAGATGCAGAATTAATGGAACTTGTTGATTTTGATATTGCGTCATGTAATTATCTCAAAAGTGTTGAAGAAACTTCAAACGCAGTTCAAACTCAATTTGAATTCAATACACGAAAAGCAGATGCATTGTATTATGAAGAACAATTTGGTTGGGTTCGGTTTCATGAATTAGGAGTAGATAGTTTAAAATCTGCTTTGTCACTTAAACCTGCAGACGATGCTGAGTTAATGTTAATGAGACCTTATGTTAATTTCAATAAAGAATGGACGCAAGTTTCTTTCCCTGAAACATTAATTGAAGCAGCAATCACTTCATTCTCAAAAGACCCGTTCAGTAATCAAGTAATTTTTACAGTAACTGAATTATTGTCTAAACAAGATATGAAACACTTCCCGCATTTGTATGTAGGTGATTACGACAAAGACCTAAACGCCGTTTCAAATGTTCATCTTTTTCAATTTTCCGAATTAAACGATTCAACCTCAACTGCTTTTGGTGTTTTTGAACCCACAACTGGAAACCTCATTTATTCTCAATTAAAATCTGGTTTGAATAGTAATTCTGATTTTTTTTATACAAAGAAAAATGATGGAACTTGGGCAACACCCAATTTGCTGAGTTCTGTAAACACGCCAGGCGACGAGATGTATGTGCACTTCACGAAAAATGAAATTTTCTTTTCAAGCGCAGGCAGATATGGTTACGGAAATTTAGATTGTTACCACGCTTTGTTTGATCCTGAAACTATGATTGCAGCTGAAACAAAACATTTCCCGAAAATCATTAACAGTGAGAACGACGATTTTTGGTATTTCAATAACTACGACACCATTATAATTACATCGAATCGAATTGGAGCAAACGCCGAAGACGACGTGTGGCAAATTATAGATCAGGATAAAGTAAACCAACGTTTGAGAGATCAAGCCTATCAAGATTCTTTAGCGCGAGCACGTGCTCTGCAGGCAATTCTAGCATGGCAGCCACCATATGTTTATTTTGTTTTCACAAAGGATGTTCCCAATTCTGATTATAGTTTTATGGACGAATTATCTAAGGTAATGTCAGAAAACCCATCTATTTCAGTTTTAGTAGAAGGAAATACAGATATTCGCGGTGAATCTGATGACAATGTTTGGCTTTCTCAAAAACGAGCAGATTTTGTTTTGAATGAACTTGTTAAAAGAGGTATTCCAAAGGAAAGAATTAAAGCTATCGGAAAAGGTGAAGCACTTTCAAAAACGAATTCTACAGAAAAATCTTCAGAAGAAATCCATCAGCAAAACAGGGTGTCAATTATTAAATTGGTAACAAGTTTATAATTTGCTGATTGAAATTAAATTAATTGAATTAAAAAAAAGACCGATTAGAAATAATCGGTCTTTTTTGTTTTAAGTATATTTTATCTGAATTTTAATGAGAACCACGTTCCATAAAAACACAATCTATAATTCTGTGTACACGATTTTCAGTTGATTCCTTTAAACGTTCCATTAGCCGAATTACTGTTTCTTCTCCAATAGATTTTATGGGCTGTCGTATACAACTAACCGGAACACGCATATAAGCAAATGCTTCTGAATCGTCAAATGAAATTATACGCGCATTTTCTGGACCATTAATTTTCTTACGATTGAATGCTCCAATGGTTTTCAAAGCTATCTGATTGTTCAATGCAAAGTAACTATCACATCCTTTTTTAATAAGTTCAGAAATTACTTCGTCTGCATTTGATTCTGAAATTACAGCTTCTTCGTAATCATAACCTGCACTTTTACACGCACTAATTGCACCTTCAACTCTCAACTGAATGGTCATTACTTTGTTTTGCTCGGGTTTCAAAATGGCAACGCGATTTGGTTTTTTCGTGAAGCGCATAATGGCTCTTTCAGATTCTAATTTATTATCTACTCCAACAAAATCTCCTAAATTATCTCCAATTCTATCAACCCAAACTACAGGAATTGGAGTTTCATCTAGAATTGGTTTTAAAGTTGGAATATCATTACAAGGCGAAATAATCATGGCGTCAACCCCGCGTAAGATTAAATCACGCATCAGTTTTTGTTCCATAGTTGTATCGTCATTTGTTGAAACAATGAACAAACTATAGCCCAAATCATATAATTTTTCTTGAATGGCTTTTGTCATTTCAGAATAAAACGGATTCGAAATATCGGAAAGCACTAAACCAATAGTTTTCGTTTTTCCTTCTCGTAAACCTTTTGCAAAGAAATTAGGAACATAGTTCAATTCTTTTGCTTTGGCTAAAATCAATTCTTGTGTTTTTTCACTGATGTTAAACTGTTTTCCTTTGCCGTTTAAAACAAACGACACAGTAGATTTTGATACACTCAAGCTTTCTGCAATATCAGCTAATGAAATTCTTTTCGTTTTCATATTCAATTGATTAATTTCTTTCGTCTTTTCCCCAAAGCATTTTGTTTCGGATGGTGTCTAAGAAATTTGTTTCCTCTAATTTAATAACATTTATCATATATTCCGCTTTGCGGACAGTTACTTCTTCTTTTTGTTTCAGATTAAATGACTGACCATCTAAACTGATTAAATAATTTCGCTCTCTACCTTCAACACTTAATTTAATCGGAAACTTATCCGGAACAACCATTGGTCGAACGTTTAAATTATGAGGAGCAATTGGCGTTAAAATATGAATCTGACAACCGGGCGTAACAATTGGACCGCCGCAACTTAAACTGTATGCAGTTGAACCAGTTGGAGTAGAAACAATAAGTCCATCTCCCCAATAAGAATTCAAATAATTTTCTTCAAGGAAAGCATGAACTGTAATCATGGAAGATGTGTCTTTTTTCAAAACCGTTACTTCGTTCATTGCTATGTTGTAGTCTCCAAATATATCGCGTTCTGTTTCAACCCGAAGCAATGATCGTAGTTGATATTCGAAGCGTTTGTTGCGAACTTTGTCCATAGATTCTTCGAAATGCTCTTCACTAACGTTCGCTAAAAACCCCAGTCTTCCGGTATTGATTCCTAAAATCGGGACTTGTGAATCGCGAATAAAAGACACAGTTTTAAGAAATGTCCCATCTCCACCAATAGAAAATGCTAGATCAATTCCTGTTTTAAAGTCTTCGAATGTAGAGAATTGCTCACATTTTAAGTTAAATCCACCTTTTTCATTTAACTGTTCGAATAGGTTTTTTTCGAGTACAACTTTCCATCCAAAATTGTCCATTTTTTCAAAAAATCGCTTAAAAACAGGTAAATTGTGTTTGGCTATTTTCTGCCCGTAAACTGCAACGCGCATAATTAGATTTTTAAATAATTCATTAAAGCATCGTAGCGAAACTGTAAGTCATCTTCGTAGGAAGAACGCTGAAAACTTGCTTTTACAACTATGTCGAATCGTTCAAATGAACGTAAAACTCGACCTAAATCGCCACCAGTAATTTTCAATGTGACTTCAATTTTGGTTGTATCAGAGCTCGACATAATATATGAACTCAAAACAATTGCATTTTCGCTTTCAATAATTTGAGCAATGCGGGAAAGTAAATAATCTACCCGATTTAATTCAATTACAACTATTGCTCCAGCTTCTTTAATACTTCCAGTATTGGCAATTAAAGTCATTAATTGATGAACACTTGTGCAGCCGATATATTGTTCGTTTTCATCTAAAATTGGTAGAACAGAAATTTTGTGCTCTTCCATTTTAGCAAGAACTTCGTAAATATGAGCGTTTTCGCCTACATACGGACGGGGTAAATGTTGAAATAATTTGTCTAAAGTTTCTTCCAAGTCGCCCTGGTCCAAAACATCAGCTTCAGAAATAAGTCCAACAAAGTTTCCGTTTTTTAAAACTGGAAGGTGAGAAACTTTAAATTCCTCCATCCATAAAAGTGCTTTTTCACCTGTGTCCGAATGAACTAAAGGTGGAATTCCGTCTGTGATTAATTCTTTTGCTATCATAATTTGAGCCAAATTACAAAATCTATGCGAAAAACGATTTACTTTGTAAAATATATGGCAAAGTTAAGTGTAAATATCAATAAAATCGCGACAATTCGAAACGCTCGCGGCGGATTTCTTCCGAGTGTAGTAGATGCAGCTATCGCAATAGAACGTTTTGGTGCTGATGGAATTACTATTCACCCCAGACCAGACGAACGACACATCACAGGTAAAGATGTAGACGATTTATCGAAGGTGGTAAAAACCGAATTCAACATAGAGGGCTACCCAGATAAACGCTTCATCGATATGATCGAGAAATACCGTCCAACTCAAGCAACATTAGTTCCAGATCCGCCACATGTTTTAACAAGTAATGCTGGTTGGGACACTAAGAAACACGAAGATTTGTTGCGCGAATTGGTGAAACAATTCAAAGAATGGGGAGTTCGTTCAGCCATTTTTGTTGATACGGAACTTCAAAACATAGAATTTGCAGCCAAAACAAGAGTAGATCGTATTGAATTATATACCGGTCCGTTTGCAGAGGAATTCTCAAAAAATAAAGAAAAAGCAATTCTCCCATTTGTGGAAGCCGCAAATTTAGCTCACAATTTAGGGCTTGAAATAAACGCCGGACACGATCTAAGTCAAGATAATTTGCAGTTTTTTAGTTCAAAAATTTCAAATCTAGCTGAAGTTTCAATTGGTCATGCCTTAATTTCTGATGCCTTGTATATAGGTTTGGAGAATGCAGTTCAACGCTATAAGTTTTTGCTGAACAAATCACATTGAATTGTTTAATGCTCAATTTTGATGTATGAGAATGGTAATCCAACGAGTTAGAAAAGCAGCAGTTACTATTGAGGAAAAAGTGGTAGGGAAAATTGATCAAGGGTTCTTGGTTTTACTCGGAATTGAATCTCGAGATTCTGAATCTGATATAGATTGGTGTGTCTCAAAACTGATTAATCTGCGTGTTTTTTCCGATTTTGAAGGTAAAATGAATTTAAATTTAAATGACATTTCAGGCGAATTATTACTTGTAAGCCAATTTACATTACATGCATCTACAAAAAAAGGAAATCGACCAAGTTTCATTGCAGCAGCTAGGCCAGAGCAAGCAATTCCGCTCTATGAGAAATTTATTTCTCAAGTAGAATTGGATTTGAATAAAAAAATTCAAACCGGAATATTTGGTGCCGATATGCAGGTTGAACTTATAAATGATGGACCAGTTACACTAATTATTGACTCACAAATTCGTGAATAAATGGAAATCAAAGCAGCACAAGAACTAGTAGATAAATGGATCAATGAAGTTGGGGTTCGTTATTTTAACGAATTAACAAACATGGCCATTCTTTCTGAGGAAGTAGGAGAGGTTGCCAGAATTATAGCTCGAAGATATGGTGAACAAAGTGAAAAAGAATCAGATAAAAACAAAGATTTAGGAGATGAATTAGCAGACGTGTTGTTTGTTTTAATTTGCTTGGCCAATCAAACGGGAGTTGATTTAGAGGAAGCCTTGAAAAAAAACATAGACAAGAAAACCAATCGCGATGGAACAAGGCACCTTACGAATGAGAAATTAAAATAAGTAGTAAAAATTAGTGGAATCTCAAGATCAAAAAACTTCAGCTCTTCAGAATTTCAACCACTTTCTGATCAATCGGAAAAGTTAAATCTCCAACACTCAAAACATCTAAACCAAGCCAACGAAGTTGTTCAACCGAATTATTGCTGTTAATTACCTTTTCCAATTCCAATTCATTCACGTCAATCAAATAATAAATACTCAACACCTGATCGTGCTCTGAAAATACAGAAACTTGAAAAAAATCTGTCGTAAAAAGGTGTTCGCTTACCCGAATTTTCAGACCAAATTCTTCTTGAAATTCACGTATTAAGCAGTCCTTTGTACTTTCGCCCCATTCCAATCCTCCGCCCGGAAATTTTGTAAAAGAAGTGTTTTTGTATACTTCATCAGAAACCAAAACTTCTTGCCGAGAGTTTATAAAAACACCATAAACACGCACGTTAAAACGCTTCATTATTTCCCTAAAATTTCAGCAATATTGGGTCTAAAATACAGTTCAGATTTTAAAACCTTACCGTCTTCTCTGTAAATTGGATTACCATTTCCGTCTAATTTACTCATGTTTGAGCGTTGAATTTCAGTAAAAACTTCTTCGATTTTATGCTGCAAACCGTGTTTCAATAGTGTTCCACATAAAATATACAATTGATCGCCCAAAGCATCAGCAATTTCAACTATGTCGCCATTTTTTGCGGCTTCGAAATACTCTTCATTTTCCTCTTTCATCAAGTTGAAACGCAATTCTACATCTGCAGCAGATAAGTTACTCGTTGGAGCATAATTGTTCTCAATTTTAAAGGCGTTGTGAAAAGTTTCTACAGCTGCAATTATTTCTTGTAGTTTCATTTTTTTTCAACAAAAATACAATTATTTTGGCTGCTTTAACGGTCTACTTTTACAAGTAAACTTCAAAAATTGCGGTTTTTTTAACTTGTCTCAAAAGCTCTCTACGTTTCGCTTTTTACAGCAAGTAAAAACAAGCAATTTAAGCGCGTTTCCTTTCCATCTTCGCCCGAGCAGAATTTATTCAATTCAAAAAATCAGAATAATCGTACTCAGTTTAAAATGCTTTCAACCCAAGCTTTTCCCCAATCTTCAATTTCTTCTTCTGTCCAAATTTTAGGATAAAAAATACGTTTTTGAAAACGAGGAGGTAAATATTTTTGCCAGTTCGTTCCACCTGTTGCTGCAACATCGTCTTTCCCTACATTTAAATAGCGAACTGCACTTTTGTAATGCATCAATGGCCAATTCACATTCACATTCACATCGTTTTGTTTCAGAGCAGAAAGCACTTCAATTGCGTTTCTGTCTATTGCAGGCAAACGTAAGTAACTTTGCCACAAATTAGACGTTTTTACTTTTTCACCTAAGGCAATGAATTCATCTTTGTAGCGTTCTTCAAACTGAACTAAAGTTAAAGTCTTTTTGCCCGTTCCAGATTCTGTTGCTCCAGCTTTCCAATAAATATCTTCAAAAAGTGTTTCAATTGTTTCTTGTCCGGAATAAGAATCTCGCTTGTCTTTGTCTACCAATCGCGTAAAATCTGTAGAGTAAATTTCTATTTTTCGGTATTGACCAGATTGAAATCCGGAGGCTGGGTGCAGCGACATTCTAAATTTCAAGAATTGTTCGCGTTCCATTCCATCCACCATAATTTCAAAACTCTTTGTGAGCGATTCAAAATATCGGTTAATGCGCGTTACGCGAGAAACAAAAAAATCTTTCGTTAAGTTCGGGTGTTCGGCTATTTGTTCAAACTCGTGTAAGCATAACTTGAAATACAACTCAGTAATCTGATGGTACATCAGGAAAATAGTTTCATCCGGATGAACAGAATACGTTTTTTGAAGAGATAACAAAGTGTCTACTTGAATGTAATCCCAATAATTAATCGTTTTACTGTAAAGTAAACCTTCTAAGTATGAATTAATATCCTGACCTTGAGCTTCGTACTTCTCAATTAAGAGTTGAATTTTTGATTGTATTTCAGGTGAAATTTCCATTTACTAAATGTTCAGTTACAAATATAAAAGAACAATTCGTTAACTGGAAAACAATTGTGTTAAATTATTAACATTTTTTGTTTTAATTTAAACAAGTCAAAAAAAAAGCGCGATTTATTCGCGCTTTTTTTTGGCTTTTTGAACCTTCTTATTTTGATTTCACCAATTCTTTTTTTGTTCCTTCCCACTCAACTAAGTGCAATTTCACTGAACCAACCGGAATTTTAGCTTTCACTAAAATAGGAATGTGATTTTCGTCATCTGTTACCCAAAAATTCAAGTCGTCTTGTTTTTTGAAAACGCGCCCTGTTTGAACTACAGGTGCAAATTTCATGCATTTGAATTTACCTTTTCGTATTGAGATTACTTCGTCGCCTAAATATTTCACTTTACAAGGCCAAATTTCGTCGTCCATAAAACATTTAAATTCAATTGTTTCTCCTTTTTTCAAGTCTTTAAAGTTCAAGGTGCGCGCATAATAGAAAGAAGACAACATGTCCTGAATTCCTACAGGAACGGTAAAATCTTTTGTTCCATTGTTTACCTTTTGTTTGTCTTGTTTGAAGGAATAATCCTGTTCAATTTTATGTCCACCTTCATCTACTCGTCGAACAAATTGCCATGGAAAACAGCCTTTTTTATCTAAGTAACTTTCGTAAACATCGTTCACTTTAAATACTTTATTAAATCCAGCAAGCGTTTTTCCAGTTCCTTTAACATGGAACATTTCTCTTCCGCCAGTTCCTTTTTTCGAAGTAGATTTTACTTCAATAACTGCTTCTCCAGCGTCTACAAATCCGTAAGTAATTCGGTAACGCAATTTTTCACCCACTTGGAATGAACTATTACTAACAGTTGGATACGAAATTGTGTCGCTACTTTTCAATAAATAAGCTCCACATACTAATACAAAACACCAAATTATCTTTTTCATTTTATTTAATTTTTATGTTTAAAGAGTAAACAAATCCTATGCCAAACAATGATTAGATTGTTTTTAATTCATCTGGCTCATTGTAAAAGCGAAGCTGAATATGCGCTCCATTTTCATTTTCCTCACTTAAAGTTCCTTCAATTTGGTCTGCAAGTAAACTTTTCAGTTGTGTTCCAATTGAATCAGTTTGTTCCACTTCACTTTTTTGAAAACCAGTTCCTTGGTCGCTGATTGTAAATTCTGTATTGTAAGCTCCCAAATCTTTGAGTTGAATATTTAAGTGTAACTTTCCATTTTTACTTCTGCCATATTTGAACGCATTTGTGATTACTTCATTTGAAAACAAGGCCAATGGCACAGCTTTATTTAAATCAACAAAAATTTCATCAATAGAAGTTGTCAGTATTAATTCGTCTTCATTTTCACAATGAATACTTCTCAAATTCATGACGAGTTCGATTAAATATTCTCCAAAAAGCACTTTTTCTAATTCGTTTCTTTTTTCAGTATACAGTTTTTGATGAACGAGAGACATTGATAAAATTCGATCTTTTGCTTCTAACAGTGGACGCATTTGTTCTTCGGAAGTTAATCTGTTCGCTTGAATATTTAGTAAAGACGATATTATTTGGAAGTTATTCTTAACACGGTGATGAACTTCTTGTAACAGAATTTCTTTGTCTTTTAGTGAAATAATTAACTTCTTGTTCATTTGAGAATTCAATTTTGTTTTTTGGAACAATTTTTTATTCAATTTCACTAATCTGGAGATAAGATAAATCAACAAAATGATAATTCCAATTCCAATAAAAATTGAAAACAACTGGATACGATTCTTTAAAACATCATTTTTTTTATTGGAAGAATTCTCGGTTATTACTTTGATACGGTTTTTTTCAGCATTTAAATATTTTCGTTGAATCAATTTCGTTTGCTCAGACTCTTTTTTGCGCACGCGTTCGTATTCTTCAGCCCAATTCTTGTAGTTCGAAAGTGCACGCTGAAAATCTTTTTCTGATTCATAAATCCGTGAAGAATAAATATATAAAGTAGTCTTGTCTTTGATATCTAAACTGGAGGGGTAATATTTATTTAGTTCTTTGATTTTCAATTTCGCTGCAGAGAAATTTTGTTGTTCTACAGCAATTTTTATTTCTAACAATAAAACAGTAGATAACTCTATATTTAAAACACTAGTTGAATCAGTAGTATTTTTAAAAGAAATAGTATTTAAATACTCTTTTGCCTTTTCGTAGTTATATATTTTAAAATAAGATCTTACTATATTGATTTCATTTAAATTGTATTGCTGACTAAAATTATTTTCTTTCACTAATTTCAATGCCTTTCTGTAAAAATAAATTGCCTTATATTCTTTGTTGTCTTTAGAGTAAATAGAGCCAATATTATTTAATGCTAAAGTATATTCCTCCACATTTTTCTTTGGGTCAATTGAATGAATTAATTCCATCATTGAAGCAATAGATTTTTTAGTGTCGTTTAATTGAAAATAATTGAAGGCAACCTGACTCAGATATAAACAATAGTTGTTGAAATTAACTAAGTCGTTTTTGTCTTCCCAATATTTTTGTTTTAACGAAGCGTGAATAGATTCATACAAATGAGAAGATTTTGTGTAGTTAGAATTTTTAAAATAATAATCTGCTTCAAAAATTGTAAGTAATTCAACCGCTTTTTGTTCTTTTAATTTTGCGAAAATGTTTTTTGCTGCTAGAATATTACTTATCTGTGGCGTTGAATTGCGCACATTAATTGTGTGTTGTATTTGGAATGTTAAAAAGGAGGCTTTGCCATACAGATTTGTGTTTTTTGCCCGTACAATGTCTTTTTCATATTTCGGAAATCTAAAAACAAATTTTTCTTTGTTTCCACTAATAAGTTGAAGCGCATAGAATGCTTTTTTACCAGGATCTATAGAGGTTTTAAACAATTTTTCTGTTTGATTTTCAGTTGTAGCGCAAAGTTGACCAGAGTTAAAAACTAAAGCAAGAACTAAAAACACCACGAAACTGATCTTCATATAGAAAAGGAAATAAAATTTGTGAAGATATGCATTTCGAAGGTAACTTTTATTTGTTTTAAAGTAAAAATTCTAATTCAACCACTGCGCCGTTTTCATTATATTCGTTTAATTTACCTTCAATTTGTTGACTTAAAATTTCTTTTAATTGCTGACCAATCGAAGAAGACGATTTTGCTTTGTTGTAATCTACTCCAGGTCCTTCGTCTCGTATATACAAAATTGCTTTATCTCCATTTCTTTTCAGTGAAACATGCAAACTAAGTTCATTGTTAGAATCTACTGCATATTTGTAAGCATTGGTGAACACTTCGTTGCAGAAAAGACCAATTGGAACCGCTTTTTCGAGTGTAATATCGAGCATATGAATATCGAAGTTTTTCTTTAGTTTTATTCGGTCGCCACCATAACTTCCATGTAAAGTTTCTAATAATTCTTCCAAATAAGTTTTGAAATTGATAGAGATATAATTGGCATTGTCTGAATACATTTTTTGATGTACCAATGACATAGAGTAGATTCTGTTTTTTGCTTCAATTAGCGGATTAACATGTGTTTCGTTTTCTAATGAGTTGGCTTGTATATTCAAAAGAGAACTAATAATTTGAAAATTATTTTTCACTCTGTGATGAATTTCTTTGAGCATTACTTCTTTTTCTGAGAGTGAATTTGCAACTTTTGAGGTGTAAATTTGATTTTCAGAGTTTAAATCGGCTAAGCTTTTAGAAATACGGATGTATCGAATTAAAAACAAGCCAATAATTAAGATTCCAACTATTAACAGCGCTATCATTTTCAGTTGATTATTAAACTGAATTTCTTTTTCTCGTTTTAGCGCCATTTTTTGAAAAGATTCACTGATCCTGCTTTTTTCCAAATCAAGAAATTTCGCTTGTAGTTTTATATTGTCTTTTCTTCGTTCATTTAGCGCTTTTAATTCATTTATAGACCAAATTTCGTGGTATTTTAATGCCTCTCGAATATTACCTTGTTTTTTTGAAAGCAGGTATTTTAATTTGTAAGCAGTAATTTCATCTTTTAAATTCAAATAGTTCTCACCAATTAATTCTAAAACTGGATTTAATAATTTTTCAGATTCATCAAGCTTGTTGGCTTCTAAATATATTTCAGATTTCGCCAAATCAACAAGTGGTTTGTCGAAGAAATTATACTCAACACCATTTTCAATTTTATGCAATTGAATTGCGTTTAGTAAAATTAAGGCTTCTTTGTTTTTACCTTGTCTTAATTTCACCAAACTGATACAATAGGTATTCCAATTTAAATCGTCTATAGAGTTTTCTTTTGTGAGAATTTTCTGAGAAAGGTTGTAGTATTTTAAAGCTTCGTCATATTTAGAACTACTTAAAAATGCTGTTCCGGCATTATTTAAAACGAGCGCATATTCAATCGGATGTTTTTTAATGTTTGTTAATTGAATTAAATCATCAATATATTCAACTGCCTTTTCATGTTCACCTACAGTGAAATAATGAAAAGCAATGCTCATTGTTATTAAATTAAAACTTTGACTTGGAAGAAAATCATCTCTTTTTTTAAGATAGCGTTTTTTAATTCGCTCGTAAATTTGATCATATTTTAAAGACGCAGCTGCAAAATCTTTATTGCTAGCCAAAACATATGCTTCACAAATTTCGAGGTTATCGTACAATTCAATGTATCCATTTTTCTTTAAAACAGCTTTTGAAATACGAATTTCTTTTAGCTCGGGCAATTTAAAATTTGAAACTACTTTCTTAACTATTTCTTGAGAATTTTTCAATGCTTTTCCAAGGTCGCTTTTTTTTGCTGCTAAATCTATTTCTTTTAATAAATCTTCCTCGTTAAATTTAGTATTGTGGTCCATTAAAAGCAATACAGCATAGTAAGAACGCTTATTTATATCCTTTTCTTTTTTGTGAAGAACTATGATTTCCTCATAAGTCTGAGAAAATAGATAGGTGAATTGAAATAGAATGAAAAAAAATAAAATGTATTTATTCACAGAACAATTAGATTAGCTTAGTGTGATAAATATATCAATTTTAAATAAACTGAACAAATTTTAAAACGGGTTACTTTGGTTTTTAAAAAAAGTTGCGTTTAATAGTGTTAAACTTTAGAATATTATTCCTCTATTATTTGATTGAGAATACTCTATTTGTAGTAGTAAATAGCAGTATGATTATTCGTAAATTTGTCTCAAAAAAACGAATACAAAAATTAAATTTATTATTGCAACATATCTTCAGATGAAATATTCACTTCTATTTCTAACATTTTTTTCTATCCTTCAAAGCAAAGCACAATATGTGAATTTTGGGTACAATTTATCTCAAAACACATATGTGGAAAGTAAGTTAGACAACTTGTCTACTCAATTTAATTTAGGTTGGGAAATAGATGAATCGACTTTGGGGTATTTGATTGAATTTTATCCAGATGGAACTGAATTTGATGTTAAGAATAAATTGAACTGGAATAAATCATCATCAGGATTCGTCTTTGGAGTTGGTGCAGACCCAGATTTAAACGATTTAAGTTATGAATTTAATTTTACCGGACACATCAACAAACAATCAGGGACACGTGTTAATTTAACTACAGGCGCAGAAGAAAACTTTTCGCTTAAATCAAAATTTGGAGGTTTTAATTTTCTTCTTGGATACAAATTAAATGAAATTATTCGATTAAATTTCGGAATTGGAGCACATGTATTCAAAGTAAAATATTCATGGGAAAGTGCTACTCAAAACATAAAAAATCAAATTATTGGCCTACGAATCAATCCACTGTCTCAAAAAATTAAAGTTGGTAGTCGCTCAGTCACATTAAACTTCCCTGTTGGAGCTACTTTCAAAGTATACGAATTGGGTGATTTTTCTTTCCATACGCGCCTGAATTATAATTTTGTATGGAATAGTTTTTTAGAAACAGAATTAATAACTTATCTTCCTTATCGGTTCAATATGAATCATCTCAGTCTAACTCTATTTACTGCATATACCTTTTAAATCATGAAACCTATTCTTTTAATTATTTGCATTATTTTATTTAAATCAAGCTGCTTCAGTCAAACATTTGACATTCATGTGGCAAGTCTTTCAGGAAAGTATTTCTATAAAGGAATGGATAGTTTTGTGGTTTCCTACAACGACTTTTACAAAGATGATCTGGGTGGACTAGCAAAACCAATGGAGTTCAAAAGCGTTGCAACTGGCTGGCAAGTTGGATCTACTTTAGGATTTGAAATTATAAATTTTTCAGTGGATATTGCTTCCGTTAAAACTTCCGTTTCTAGAGCAGAATGGAGTCTTGGCTACAACCGCGGAATTCAATTAAAATCTTTTCTTTTTGATTTAGATTGTGGGTTTTTTGTAATTCCTAGCGAATATAAATTAAGACTTTCTGTTGGCTTAGGAGTTACTTTACAATCTACTCAAATTGAATCTTTTTTTGAATTTGATAAAGTAAGAAGCTATGGGTCTGAATCTTCGTTTAATGGAGTTTGGACTTCTTGGAAAGGGTACACTCCATTAGTACTTAAGCTTTATTATCTTTCTTCCAATGAACGATG
The DNA here is from genome assembly GCA_031409255.1 of Crocinitomicaceae bacterium. GTDB lineage: Bacteria > Bacteroidota > Bacteroidia > Flavobacteriales_D > Crocinitomicaceae > Fluviicola. The sequence goes on along the minus strand of JANNWW010000164.1, from coordinate 7,251 downwards.
GAAAATATATTCCATTTTAAAATTTCCTATTCAAAATAAAAAAGTAGTGAGTTTTGGTTACAACTATTCTTCTGGCTTCGGAACTTCTGCTGCCGTTTTTCCCTCTGCAATAAATTCAACGACCAGTTTGAACGAAAATTTTCGCTTTGTAAATCTTGCAATCGGAATAGCTTATAATATTACAAACGACTAATAAATACGCTTATGAAATATCTTTTTTATTGTTTAGTTTTATCTTCTTTGCTAAGTTCTTGTTTTAAAGACAAACCTTTTTCTGAGTTTTCTAAAGTAGCAGGTTCTTGGGAAATAAATAAATTCACCTTGCAGAACTATGATTCAATTGGTGAGCCAACCAGTAATTTGACTGTTAATGGAACTATTGGTTATTTTTTATTAACCTACAACGAAGGCGAATCAGCTGAAAATACTTTCAGTTATTCGATTGAAAATAATCCAGAAATTCTTTCCAATAGTTCTATACTTTACTCAATTAGTCTTTGCGATAGATGGGATGTGAGTGTAGATGCGAAACACATGAATTTTGGTTATTTTGATCCTGTTTCAAATGGAACAGTTCAAATTACTTCTTTTTCAATCACTAAAATAAAATCTAATAAAATGAATTGGATGCGCGTAACCAGACACAATTCAGGCGCTTTACAAAGCATGGAAGTATTTGAAATGATCCGAGGTAATTAATCAGGAAATAAATAGTTAAATAAGGTTTGGGAATCTGACTATTCCAACGTATTGGTTCATTTAATTTTGATGTAATTCTTTAAATATTTTTTTACTCGTATTTCTAAAAGTAGTTCGTAACACTCTTTCATCGTTTCTTGTTGCAGTTGTACTTCTTGTATAAAACTTGGTAACAAGTGCTTGATTTGTTTTAATGTCGTTTAATGAGTTGGAAATATTTATTTCTGAAGTTGTATTGTTCATTGAACGTCCACTCAAGACACCAATTGCAGACATTCCGAGTGACATTTCATCGCTCATAATAAAATTTCGAGTTGCAGTTCCTCGTAAAACATGCGTCACTCCGAGAATGCGTTCCAAATCTTGATTGGTCAAAGAATCGAGTTTTGCAAGATTTACCCCATTTTTATCCAAGATGGCAGCCACTTGTTCTTGACCTAAAATCACAACATCTTGAAATGCGTATTTTCTTTTTTGTTGTGTTTTCAATAAATGATTAATCATAAATTGTTGGTAGCTTTCAGCGTCTTGCAAACGTTTTTCTTCCAATTGTTCGGTAGTGAATTTTTTAGGAATACGACCATCATAAAATACTTTGTATGGTAAAACTGCAATCGTTGTAGTTGCAAATGATAAAAAGGAAAAGAAAAATGAAAAAAAGAATAGATACAATTTGTTCATCACACAAGTTTTTGAGTTAATATTTTGTTAAAACCAAAATCTGTGCCATTCTAGAGTTCAATTAAAAAACCGACTGAGTTAGTCGGTTCTTAAAAATTTAACTTACAATATTTACAATTTTCTTCGGTACAATAATCACATTCTTCGGTGTTTTTCCTTCCAACCATTTTTGTGTGTCGGCATGCGCCATAACTTCTGTATGAATTTCTTCCTTGCTCAAAGTTGTTGGTAATTCCAACAAGAAACGCATCTTTCCATTAAAAGAAACTGGATACGAAAACGCATCTTCTTCCAACATTTTTGGATCAAAACTTGGGAAAGTTGCAGTAGAAATACTTCCTGCTTTGTTACCAATTTTCTCCCACAATTCTTCTGAAATGTGCGGCGCATAGGGCGACAATAAAATCAACACAAGCTCTAAAACCGTTTTCGAAGTACATTTTTGTTCCGTTAATTCGTTCACACAAATCATCATATTCGACACATTTGTATTGAAAGAATAGCGCTCCAAATCGTCTTCCACTTTTTTGATGGTTTTGTGCAACGTTTTCAAAGAAGCTTTCGATGGTTCTGAATCAGTGAACATTATAACTCCATCTTGAATGAACAAACGCCACAATTTACGCAAGAAGTTGTGCACTCCGGTGATTCCTTTTGTATCCCACGGTTTTGTTTGCTCCAATGGTCCGAGGAACATTTCGTACATGCGCAAGGTGTCTGCTCCAAATTTTTCTACCAACTCGTCTGGAGTTTGTACATTGAATTTGGATTTAGACATTTTTTCAACTTCTGAACCGCAGATATATGAACCGTCTTCTTCGAATATAAACTTGACATCTGAAGTGTCCATAATTGGCTTCAGTTTTTCAATGTATTTGTTAATATTTAAAATATCGTTGTCTACAAATGAAATGTCAACATGCAAAGGATAAACTAAATTTATATCTTCTTCAAGTTGGAATGCTGTATTACTATTTTCTTTGATTATTTTCTTCCATAATTCATTATCAGATTTTAGTTGATTTAATTTATTTAATGAAATAAAAACATCTAAAAATTTTGAATTATATGGTTTAAATATTTGACCATCTTTTTTTACAGGGATTTTATAAACAAAACTACTTCTCCCTAAAATCATTCCTTGGTTAATCATTTTCTTAAACGGCTCATCGAAAGAAATGAATCCGCGATCAAATAAGAATTTCGTCCAAAAGCGGGAATAGAGTAAATGACCAGTTCCATGCTCCGAACCGCCAATGTATAAATCTACTTGCTTCCAGTAATCTGCTTTTTCTTTTGAAACAAATTCCTGCTCGTTGATCGGATCCATGAAACGCAAGAAATACCAAGAACTCCCCGCCCAACCTGGCATGGTGTTGTATTCCATTCGGTCTCCTTCGAAATGGTTCCACGCTTCTTTTTTGGAACGCGCCAAAGGTGGTTCACCGTCTTCGGTTGGCAAATATTTATCTACTTCGGGCAATTCAATGGGCAAATTTGCATCGCTTACCAAGTGTGGAATGTCGTTTTTGTAATAAATAGGGAAGGGTTCGCCCCAATAACGCTGACGTGAAAAAATGGCATCGCGCAAACGGTAATTTGTTTTTCCTTTTCCTAAACCGCGGGCTTCAATTTCAGCAATTGCTTTTTGCATAGCTGCTTTTACAGAAAGGCCCGATAAGAAATCAGAATCGGCAATTGTGCCCTCTTTTTCGGTGTATGCAGCTTCCGAAATATCTATATTTTGAAAAATATTTTTTATTGGAATGTTGAATTGCTTCGCGAAATCATAATCGCGCTGATCGCCACATGGAACCGCCATTACAGCGCCTGTTCCGTAGGAAGCCAAAACGTAATCTCCAATCCAAATTTGGATTTTTTCACCCGAAAACGGATGAATTGCAAATGCTCCGGTAAATTGTCCGGTAATGTTTTTTACATCTGATTGACGGTCGCGTTCTGATTTTAATGACGCAGCTGTTTTGTACGCTTCAATTTGTGTTCTAAATTCTTCGGTCGTGATTTCATCTACTAATGGGTGTTCAGGAGCAAGAACCATAAAAGAAACTCCGAAAATTGTATCAGGTCGGGTGGTAAAAACATCGATTTCTCTGGATTCATCATTCTGAATTCTAAATTTGACAGAACAACCTACCGATTTTCCAATCCAATTGCGCTGAATATCTTTAATTGCATCTGTCCAATCGAGCGAATCTAAGCCAGTTAGTAAACGTTCGGCGTAAGCTTTAATTCTCATCGACCATTGGCGCATGAGTTTTTGTTCCACTGGGTGTCCGCCTCTTTCAGACAAACCGTTAATTACCTCGTCGTTTGCCAGAACTGTTCCCAAAGCCGGACACCAATTCACCCACGAGTCGGCTAAATAAGCTAAGCGGTATTCCATCAAAACATCGGATTGTTCTTTCTCCGATTTTGCTTTCCATTCTTCAGAAGTGAAAATTAAATTGTATTCTGAATGTGCGTTTATTGAACTATTTCCTTCATTTTCAAAAGTTGAAATTAAGCTTTCAATTGTTTCAGCTTTATCGGTATTTAAGTTATACCACGAGTTAAAAATTTCTTTAAAAATCCATTGTGTCCATTTGTAATATTCGGGCGAGGAAGTACGAACTTCTCTGTCCCAATCAAATGAGAACCCAATTTTATCTAACTGATCGCGGTAGCGGGCTATGTTTTCTTTTGTTGTAATTGCGGGGTGTTGGCCAGTTTGAATAGCGTATTGCTCGGCTGGAAGTCCGAAAGAATCGTAACCCATTGGGTGTAAAACGTTGAAACCGCGCAGGCGTTTGTAACGCGCGTAAATATCTGAAGCAATGTATCCGAGCGGGTGCCCCACGTGAAGTCCTGCACCAGATGGATAAGGAAACATGTCTAAGGCATAAAACTTGGGTTTGTCAGAGAAATCTTCTGCTTTAAATGTTTTGTTTTCTGCCCAGATTTTGCGCCATTTGCGCTCTATGTCGATAAAATTGTATTCCATTGGTTTTCCGCTTTTTTAGCGGTGCAAAGATAGTTAAAAGATTAAAACTTTTTTGAAGGCTTAAACTGTTCAAATCACTTGTCGCTTTCCCATTTGCGTTTTTGCGTTCCTTGAATTTTTTCTATTTCCCAATTGTTCTGTTTTGCGCGTTTAAAAGCGCTTTTTCTTAATTTTCTAGGGAAGAAAATTTTGCGAATTGTTTTTGACTTTCTATAGTTTGGAAAAACACTTAACTCTGACAATACATCGTAAGCAGCAGCAGCACAACGCATTCCAAAAAAAGCATAATCATAGGGAGAATTCTGGGTGTAAACTTGAATCAGTGAATCTAGTTGTAGTTTTTGCTTTTTTGAAATCTGAAAACTAATTATTGCTACTTCTAACGAATCTCCAGAAGCTTTGTAGCGTGTATAAAAACTTTCCACAGAGCGGTAAACAAATTTTCCACTTAAATTTTTCTTTTTTGAGAAAACATGTGTTTTTCCTGAGCGAATAAAATCGAAAATTTTGTTCGAATCTACTTCAATTCCAACATGTCCACCATGAATTCCGCCAAACCATTTTTTTTCCTCGTTTTTAAATTCTTTTTTGGGTTTTGAACCGTAAATGAAATGAATTTTTATGCTAACTAAAGAGTCGTTTGCATTAGCGTTTAGCAGAAAAAATAAAAGAGAAAAGGCAAAAAGCAGTTTACGCATAGAATAAAAAGAATTGAAATCAGTTAACTAAACATATGCGTTGCATGTGCTGCTCCGAAGTAAAATGCTATTAAGCCAAGAATTAATACAAGAATAGCTAACTTACTTTTGAGTTTGATTAACAAGAAAATTCCAATTAAAGTTATTAGAATTCCACCAAAAAGTGAAGTAGACCCTAAATTGAATTTCAGTTCATTTTTCTCCATCCAAAGTCTTTGAATACCGGTGTTTGCGTAATTTGTAACGGCATTTGAGCTTAAACTCATTTCATCTGGAGCAACAACGAAGTGTGTGTAAGCGCCAATTCCAACTACAATTGCGGCAAACAAAAGTGTTATTTTTAAAAGTATTTTCATGTTAGTTTTTTTAAGAGGATGAATATAAGAATAGTATTTAAGAACCGTAACCTTCTAGCATAAAGTTTTTTGGAAATTTTTTGAATTCATTTTCTGCTTCTGAAATTTTCTTTTTCACTATTAAATCGATGTATTTGCGTGTTAATTTAAGATTTACAGATTTTGGATATTCGTTTTTTAAATAATCAAACGCTTCTATGTGGATTTCAGAAATTTCGATTGATTCTTCCGATTCGTAATATAAATAAGAGTTGTCGAGGAAATTTGAAAACAAGCATGAGCGGTAAAACTGTGCCGAATAAATGCTTTGTTGGGCTAATTGCGATTTTCTCGGAAAACTATCAATCAATACCGTCCATTCTTCCATTCGATCCACCAATTCTTTTGGTGAAATTGCTAGGCCAGCATCTTCGGTTGCATTTTTCTTAATTTCAGCGAATCTAAGTTGCATATATTTTTTCATCAGCGGCGAGAGTTTTGATTTGAAAACAGGTTCCACAAATTCTGGGAATAGGTTCAAATAAAGCATTCCTTCGGTTTGCCCAACAGTAAAGCCCATTTTCTCCATTTTTTTAACTGCTGTTTTTGTTTCGGAAGTAAATTCTCCTTCTTCAGTATACATATTATCTTCAAAAATTCCAACATTTGCAAAGTCAAACTCAGAATTATTGAATACAATTTGAGTGTGAAAATCTTGGAAAATTAAAAAGGCAGTATCACATGTTTGTGAAGATTCTTCTTTGAACCAATCTTCAAAAGCGTTTAACGCAAGCTTGCACGAAGTTAAATTCTGATTATTTAGCGCATTTAATTTACTTCTATATTGCTTAATTAAATTGGCATTGTACGTTGATTTTTCTTCTTTTTTGACCGTAATATCAATTCTATCTGATTTGTTGATTTTCTTTTTTTTGCTTGATCCGCCGCAAGCTGTTAAAAATAAGAGAACTAAAATTGAAAGTAAAAATGAGTGTTTCATAAATAGATTTTAGTCGAATTTAAGAATAGTTTACTTAAAACATTCACTATAGTTGAAAAAAGGATTAATTTTGCGCACTCAAACAGAGAGGTGTCCGAGTGGTTGAAGGAGCTACCCTGGAAAGGTAGTATAGGGGTAACTCTATCGCGGGTTCGAATCCCGCTCTCTCTGCAAGAATAATCCCAAGTCAGAAAACGACTTGGGATTTTTATTTTTATTTACTACATTTAACAATTGTTTGTGTTTAATTTGATTGATTTACTAGCAATTTAAAAATTAACAAATGCGCTTACCTTAATTCTATGAAACGATTCCTGTTTTTAGCTTTTCTACTTCTAACAACGTCAATTTGTTTTGCTCAAAAAGAAAGTTCTAATTCAATTAAAAAGCAGATTTCAGAATTTTCAAAGCAGCTTGAAACCGCAAAAAATAGTTCTCAACTTGAAAGAATTCTAAAAAAGATAGATTCTTTCAAGTTAAAAAATCCGTCTCTAAAAAAAAATTACCCCAGTTATAAAAAGCTTTTTTTATCTATAAGTATTAACGCTTCCCGTTTAAATTCAGAAGACGACTATATAAAAAACAAAGTAGAATTTGATCTTGACATTTGTTCCAATCCAACAAAAGAATCGTGTAGTGATTGTGTTCAAAATATAATAGAATTAAATGATGCTTACAGAACTGAAAGTTATTCTTTATACTACTCCCCATCTTTCGGACAGCTTTTAGTTCAAGTTAAGTATTGAACATTTTCACTAATGGTTTACGATAGGCTTAAAAATGGGAAATAACTTTTGGACCTGCCCCTAGGCATAGGTCGAAAAAAGTTATTCTCGT
>JANNWW010000163.1:0-38383 GCA_031409255.1 Crocinitomicaceae bacterium | reverse complement strand
ACTTCTTCACTGATAGAAAGTATTATCAAGGCAAACGACTAAGGAAAAATTAAAGTCAAAAAAATTGAGGACAATACAGCGGCTGATGCGGAGATTGTAATTCATTTAGCTCCAGGTGTTTCGCCTGATAAAACAATAGATGCACTTTATGCTTTTACCGATTGTGAAATTTCTATTTCGCCCAATGCTTCTGTAATTGATGGAGATACGCCTCGTTTTATTGGTGTAACTGAAATTCTAAAAACAAACACAAATAACACTGTTGAATTACTTCGAAGAGAATTAGAAATTCGCCTTTCTGAATTAGAAAATCAATGGCATTTTTCAACTTTGGAAAAAATCTTCATCCGTGAAGAAATGTACATCGACTTTAAGTTGTATTCAGACAAAGAGAACTTGTTTGAATATATGTACAAATCTTTCAAACCATTTAGAAAGAATTTTTTACGTGATATTGTTGATGAAGATTTAAATCGCTTAACACAAATTCCGATGATACGCATAACGCGCTTCGATTCTGACAAAGCAGACGATGTGATTGCGAAATTAGAGGCTGAAATGGAAGAAGTGAAGGTTCATCTGTCTAATTTAATTGAATATGCAATTGAGTATTTCAAAGATTTGAAAAAACGTTTTGGAGCTGGAAAAGAACGCAAAACGGAGATGAAAGTGTTCGATAATATTGCCGCTTCAAAAGTAATTATTGCGAATAAAAAACTATTCGTTGACATAGAAGAAGGTTTCATTGGTTGGGGTTTGAAGAAAATTGATGCCGTGAACGATTGTTCTGAAATTGACGATATTATTGTGTTTTTTGATACTGGAAAATTTATCGTAACGAAAGTCTCAGAAAAGAAATTCGTTGGAAAAGGAATTGTACATGCTAATGTCTGGAAAAAAGGCGATAAACGCACAATTTACCATGTGATGTATCAAGACGGACCTGGCGGAGCTACTATGATGAAGCGTTTCTTTGTTAATTCGGTTACGCGCGACACTGAATACGATTTGTCACGTGGAATAAAAGGCTCTAAATTGTTGTATTTTTCTGTTCATCCTAATGGCGAAAGGGAAGTGATTACAATTTTATTGCGCCCTCGTCCGCATTTAAAACGCTTGCGTTGGGATATTGATTTAGGAGATTTACTTATCAAAGGCCGACAATCTGCCGGAAACAGAGTAACACGTGAAATAGTTCAAAAGATTTTACAAAAAGAAGTGGGCGGCTCCACACTTGCAGCTCGTAAAATTTGGTTCGACACTGTTGTTGGTCGATTAAACGATGAAGGTCGTGGAAAATTCATTGGTTCATTCAAGGGAGAAGATCGAATTCTGACTTTATATAAAAATGGAGATTACCGCTTAACAACTTTTGATTTAGGCAACCATTTCGACGAAGACATGATGCACATTGAAAAATGGATTTCTGATAGACCAATTTCGGCGGTGTATTATGACGCTGAAAAAGAGTTGCACTACGTTAAACGATTCTGTTGTGAAGTTACCTCTGATAAACGTGTTTCATATATTTCTGAAGCCGAAGGAAGTTATTTAGATTGTGCTTCAACAGCTTATCGTCCGAAAGTGCGAATTATTTACAATAAATTACTGAAGGAAACGAAGAATTTACCTGACAATGAGATTGAATTGGTTGATTTCATTGAAATCAAAGGAATGAAAGCACAGGGAAATCAGTTAACAAAGTTAAAAGTAAAGGAAATTGTGCTCACACATGCAATTGAAGGCGATGAGCCATGGCCGGAAGATGAAAATTCGCTTCCAGATATTGAATTAGAAATAGAAAATGAAGAAGGCGACGAAGAAAACTCAGGAAATTCTATTGAATGGGATTTAACGAAACCGAAAGATGATGATGAGCAACCAACGTTGTTTTAAATAAAATGAAAAGCGCTTGAAAAGGCGCTTTTTTCTTTAAATAGTATCTGGTAAATAGTAGTTTTTTTTTTAAAAGTTAATTTAAATAAAAAACATCCTCCAGCTAAGCCAAAGGATGTTCCAAATATTTTGTGTAAACGAATTAACGTTTCGCCATTGTCTCAGATGAAACTGTAAGTTTCTTACGACCTTTCGCACGACGTGCAGCCAAAACTTTACGTCCGTTTACTGTTGACATTCTACTACGGAAACCGTGTTTGTTTCTTCTCTTTCTTACCGACGGTTGAAATGTTCTTTTCATGATCTATAACTTTGTTGCGTTTTCTACTATTTAAGCTGAACTTTTCTAGGTTCAGGGTTGCAAATATACTTACTTTTTGGAAAATATCAACAATTCGCGCTTTTTTTCTTAAAAAAATCATAGACTTCCTTTATCTAAACGTAAATTTGCACTAAAATTAAGAAGATGCTGCGTCCGAAACAAGCGAACAAAGAAAAAATTACACTTACCAAAGAAAGCTACACCAAAGCTAGGCGCATTTTTCATTACATAAAACCTTATCGAACTGAATATTTAATTGGTTGGATTTTTCTAGTACTTTCTACAAGCGTAGGACTTATCTTTCCTATTTTACTCGGTCAATTACTCGGCTCTGGAGCAACAACAAAAACTTCTATGGCAGAAGCCGTAAAACTAATTGATTTATCGAACGTCAACACAGTTGCAATTGCGCTCTTCTGTCTTTTTGGTGCACAAGCAATTTTCAGCTATTTCAGAGTTGTTTTATTTACAAACGTAACTGAGAAAACCTTGCGCGATTTGCGAGCAGATGTATTCAAACGCTTAATTTACTTGCCAATGGATTTCTTTAATCGAAATACAGTTGGTGAACTAACTAGCCGACTTTCATCTGATATCACACAAATACAAGAAACACTTCGCACAACAGTAGCTGAATTTTTTCGTCAAACAATCATGATTATTGGTGGAATAATTGCCATGCTTTTTATTTCCTGGAAACTGTCGCTCATCATGCTTGCAACCGTTCCAATAATTACAATTGTAGCAGTGCTGTTTGGAAAATACATCCGTCGACTTTCGAAAGAAGCACAAGATCAAACGGCGAAGGCAAACTCAATTGCAGAAGAATCGTTGAGTGGAATAACCAATATTAAAGCATTTACGAATGAAATTTACAGTTTCAAAAAATTCTATTCAGCAATTGAAGAAATTAGAGCTTTGAACGTGAAAAGCGGTTTGTGGCGTGGAGTGTTCATTTCTTTCATGGTTTTTTGCATGTTTGGATCAGTAGTTTTTATTATTTGGCAAGGTTTGTTAATGACACAAGGACCGAACCCGATCTTGGCAACTGGTGATTTGTATTCATTCTTAATGGTTACGCTTCTCATGGCTGCAAGTATAGGTTCTCTTCCCGACTTTTATTCGAGCATTCAAAAATCGATTGGTGCAACAGAAAAATTGATGAATTTAATTGGTGAAATTTCAGAGAAAGACATTCACACAGGAACTGCGAAACCAAAAATAACAGGTGAAATTCAATTTAAAAACATTCATTTTTCTTATCCTCAACGCGCAAATGCAAAAGTTTTAGACGGTATTAGTTTCAATATTCAATCAAACCAAACTTTAGCTTTAGTTGGCACCTCAGGAGGCGGGAAAACAACCATTTCGGCTCTAGTTTTAAATTATTTCCAAGCGCAAGAAGGCGAAATTTTCTTTGATCAAATTCGCCAAGAATTAATTGATTTGGAATATTTACGTAGTCATATTGCAATTGTTCCGCAAGAAGTACTTTTATTCGACGGAACTGTTTATGACAATATTTCCTTCGGAAACCCAGAAGCTTCCAAAGAACAAGTTATAGAAGCTTCAAAAAAAGCGAATGCTTTCAGTTTTATTGAACAGTTTCCTGATCAGTTTGAAACTCAGGTTGGAGATAGAGGAATTCAACTTTCAGGCGGACAAAAACAACGCATTGCAATTGCACGCGCAATATTGAAAGATCCAGCAATATTAATTCTTGATGAAGCAACTTCAGCTTTGGATGCCGAGTCTGAAAAAGTAGTACAAGAAGCTTTAGATAATTTAATGAAAGGAAGAACTTCAATCGTTATTGCTCACCGTTTAAGTACAATTCGTAATGCCGATAAAATTTTAGTTATTCAGAATGGAAAAGTAGTAGAATCTGGGCAACACACCGAACTTTTAAACAATAAAGGTGTCTACGCAGATTTAGTTCACCTACAATTAAATTGATTTAGTCGAATTTTAATCGAAAAATTTGAATAATTGAATAGCAATTCTGAACTTAACATGCTAATTTTGATTATTTTGAGAAAAGTTTTTACATATTTACTTGTTTTTTCATCCTTTACTCATGTCTCGTTTTCTCAAACAGGATTAATGATCAATGAAATTTCTCAAGGTCAAAGTGGAGTTAAAGAATACATAGAATTTGTAGCTTTTGGTTCAACTAGTTGTGCTGCTAATGCAAACACAATAGATTTGAGAGGTTTCATCATTGACGACAACAACGGTTATTTTGCAACTGGAGGAGGAACAGGAATTGCATCTGGAGCAGTTCGTTTTTCAAGCAGTAATTCACTTTGGCAAGCAGTTCCAACCGGAACAATTATCGTAGTTTACAATGACGGAGATTCGAATCCGCTGGTGCCTGCGAATGACTTATCGTTGACTGATGGAAATTGCCGATTAATCATTCCAATTTCTTCGAACTTATTGGAATGGCAAACCGAAACACCAACAACTGCAAGCACAAGTTATATTTCAGCTGCTTGGGTGGCCGGCGGCGGAACTTGGTCGCCACTTGGAATGGCAAACGGAGACGACTCCTTCCAAATCAGGTCGAATGACCTAGACACAGACCCAAATCATTCAATTAGCTGGGGAAACAATACAACAAATAACATTATTTATTTTCCGAGTGCAGGTGGAAAAGTATTTTCATTTACGAACGATTTTAGTAACGATTTCACAACGCAAGTAAATTGGTCTGAAGGTATAGTTGGAGTAAATGAAACGCCTGGCCTAGCAAATAATTTAGCAAATGACAACTGGATTTTGAGGATGAACCCCGCATGCAGTGGTGGACCGCTTAATCTAAACGGAATTGTTTCTTATTCCAATTGTGCAACAAGTTGTGATGGAAGTGCTAGCGCTTTTGTTCAGGGTGGAAACACGCCGTATACCTATTCTTGGTCGAACGGAGCAAATACGGCTTCCGTTTCTAATTTGTGTATTGGAAATTATACTTTCACTGTAACAGACGCTTTTGATTGTGAATTGTCATTTATTGCAAACATTATTCCTGGTTTTTCAACTCAAATTGCAAACCTAGATTCAGTTCCTTTAACACTTGAAACCAACTACGCAGACTTTCAGTTGACTTACTCTCCGAATGGCGGAAGTTTTTATAGTTCTTGTGGATCTTGTGTTTCAGCTAGCGGCGTTTTTTCTCCTTCAATAGCCGGCATTGGAACACATTCTGTTTGTTATATTGCAGGAAATGGCCAGTGCTCAGACACATCTTGCCGTGAAATTAGTATTGTAACAGAAACACCTTTCGATTTGGAGGTTCCAAATGTTTTAACTCCCAACAACGACAATCAAAATGATGTATGGTCTTTCTCAGCAGGGGGTGCAGAATCAATTTTTTGCACTATTGTGAACCGCTGGGGAAATAAAGTATTTGAAAACGAGCCACATTCGCTTATAGAATGGAATGCAAAAGACTTAAACGGAAACGATGTAACTGATGGCGTTTACTTTTATCATCTTCAGTTAATTTATGATTGGAAAGATGGAATTGAAAAAAAAGGATTTATTCAAGTGATAAGGTAACTTGTACCATTATTTATCTTATTTCAATTCATTAACAGCCGATTCAATTGAAATTGATGCTTTCGTTAGGCTTAAAACTTTTTCTATTACTCGATCAACAGTAGAATCTGGACACGAAGCTCCAGATGTAATTGCAATGTTAGAGATGCGTTTTTGCGGAATCCATTGAACAAATTCCTCCATCTCGTGTGAATGAATATTGAAAGAAAGAATTGAACCCGTTGAAGTAATTTCGCTTTCGTCTTTTATAAAGTAAGTTGGACATTTTTTTTCTAACAATTCCACCAAATGCGTTGTGTTTGAAGAATTATATCCACCAACCACAATTGCCAGATCGAGGTGGTTTTCTAACAAACCAATTGTTGCGCTTTGATTGTCGTTTGTTGCATAGCAAAGTGTGTCGCGCGTGTCTGCAAATGCTTTTCCTTGAATAGACTCTGAAACAGATTTTAAAAACTCTGAGATTTCTTGGGTATCAGAGGCAAGCATAGTTGTTTGATTGATTACGCCCATTCTTTGTAGGTCAATTTCCGGATCAAAACCATTCGAATATTTACCATCAAAATAAGCGTAAAATTCAGCTTTATCTTTCTCTCCACGAATTACTTGCGCAAGAAATTGTGCTTCAATTATGTCTTTAACAATTAATGCAGGTGCGTTTTGAGTAGTATGAGAAAAAGTAGCACGTGTTTCTTCGTGATTGTATTTACCATGAATGATTAGTGTGTGATTTTCATTCCCTAATTTTTCTGCTCTATTCCAAACTTTTTCTACAAACGGACAAGTAGTGTCATATTTGTCGATATCTAAACCGATGGCTTTTAATTTATTTTCAATTTCTATTGTTGTTCCAAAAGCAGGAATAATAACGATATCTTCTTTTGTGAGTTCCGAAAATTCAATCAGTTGATTTCCGTTGGTATCTTGAAGAAATTGAATTCCATTTAAAATCAAATCTTCATTTACGCCTGGGTTATGAATCATTTGGCTCAGTAAAAAAATGTTTTTTCCTTCGTTTTCTGCCAATGCTTTGTAGGCGCGTTCTATAGCATTTTCAACGCCGTAACAAAATCCGAAATGACGAGGAATGAATAATTGAATGTTTCCACAATTAAGTTGAGTTGGAGTAAAATCTTTTTTACGGGGATCTTGTTCCTTTCTAAAAGCTTTTACTTTACTGATGATTGGGGAGCGGTAAAACGCTGGAATTTCGAACTGTTTCATTGCACTTTTTGAACACTCAAAAATAAGAAATGTTTACGATTTAGTCGCGAATAATATTACCTGCATCATAAATTAAGACGGATCGGTTTTTTAACTGAACCAAAACACCATGTCCGTTTATTAAAAACTCTGTATCCGTGAGGTTTGTAATTTCTTTATATTGACCGTTAACATAGGCCCCTACTCCATTTACAATTGTTCGAAAAGCAATTACATCGTTTTTTATTTTGTATTCTGAAACTGAATAATTTGCAAATTTAACGGGTAAATCATTTTTCAAAGTGAAGGTTGAATTGGCTTCTCCCCAAATTATGACATCGTCTTTTGCATCCCAAAAATTAAAAAAGCTACAAATATCTGTTACTTCACCGTTTTGGTATTTTTTTAAATTACCGTTATTATCTTCAAAAACTACAAATCCACGAGCAGCTTTAATTTTCGTAGCTGGCCGATCAGCTACTTCAATAAATTCTCCTTTGTCAAAAACAACTAATGAATTCGTTTGCGGATCATTGAAAGCAAGAATGTCGCAACCAACCTCAAAAGAAAAATTGTTATTTGCATTCGAAATTCCTAATTCATAACTTTCACCTCTCCAAAAAACCTTCAATACACCTCCATTATCTTCATAAACAAGCAAGTTATCGCCAACTTTTTGCGGCATAGAAACGGGGTCTATACTTTGAATTAATAAATGACTTGTTCCTTTGTAGCGAACATTTAAGGTGTTTAATTGCAGATCCTGATAAACATATAAAGAATCACCCACATCGTATTGTCCACCAAAATTTGTAACAGCAATAGATTTTCCATTTTCATAGTAATAAAGCAACGAGCCTATGTTCCATGCTGCAATATTATCTGAAGTTTTGTAGTTTGCATTTTGAGCAGTAAGCACTTTTGTGCTTGTTCCATCATATACTTTTAAGTCGTTTTGAAAGTTTTTGTATACACACAAGTTGTCGCCTAATTCCAGATTATTAATTGCTTGGTGATCAATCTGAGCGATATATCCATTTTTATATACGCGGAAAAAATTATTAAAATCCATGTAAGCGAAAATACTTTGCGCTTGAGCAAAATGGAGTGAAAAAAAAGTAACTAGGATTAATATATATTTCATGTATCCCGAAATTAGCAATAATTGTGCTAGAAAATAGAATCTGAAATGGAAAAATGGAAAAAATTAAAATTCCTTCATTCATTTCTTTCAATTTTTAATTTAACATTGATAATTTAATCATACGACCACTTGTCCCTGAAAATTGCCCATCAATGAAAGAAGTTTGAATAAAACGCGCAAGACTTATTACATTTGTACTCAAAATTTAATAATATGAAGTATCAACTTGCAAGTTTATTATTGCTCGGCTCGATGGTTCCAGCTTTCGCTCAAGAAAAAGTGAAATATGTGGAATACGATTTGCCAAATGGAATGCACGTGATTTTACACGAAGAACACGCAACACCAATTGTTGCCGTATCTGTTTTGTATCACGTAGGTTCTAAAAACGAAACAGCTAATAGAACTGGTTTCGCACATTTCTTTGAACATTTATTGTTTGAAGGAACATCCAATATTAAAAGAGGAGAATATTCAGAAATCGTTGAAAAAAACGGAGGTGTTTTGAATGCAAATACTTCTCAAGACAGAACGTATTATTACGAAATTCTACCTTCAAATCAGCTAGAACTTGGAATTTGGTTGGAAAGTGAGCGTTTGTTACACGCAAAAGTGGAGCAAATTGGTGTTGAAACGCAACGCGAAGTTGTGAAAGAGGAAAAACGCCAACGTATGGACAATCAACCTTACGGCTCTTTCATGGGCAATATGTTTGAAGCTGCATACGATAAACATCCTTACACTTGGATTCCGATTGGAAGTATGGAAGATTTGAATGCAGCACAAGAAATTGATTACGTTAATTTTTACCGTACGTTTTATGTTCCTTCAAACGCAACATTATCAATTGCAGGAGATATTAATATTGACGAAACAAAGAAATTGATTGAAAAATACTTTGCTTCAGTTCCGAAAGGACAAGCAATTAATTTGTTCCGTGATTTTGAGATTCTGACAGATGATGCTTTCAAAACAAAGTATGCCGTTGAAAAATCTAAATTTGACTTAGTTAATTTCACAAACCCAAAAGATGCTGCTGCAAAAGCTTTGTATTCAAAAATGGCAAATACAGCAATTGTAATTCCACGTCCTGTTGCAACTTTTGAAGAATTAAAAGGCATAACTCGTGATACAATTTACGACAACATTCAACTTCCAGCTGTATTTTACGGATATAAACTTCCGAAAGAAACAGACAAAGATTTTGCTGCTTTGGAAATGATGAACATGATTTTATCTGAAGGAACATCGTCTCGTTTGAACAAAAACTTAGTCGAGAAAAAACAAATCGCAATGGCTGCATTTTCTTTTGCTTTCGATTTAGAAGATCCAGGATTGGGTTTAATTGGTGGTATTGGTTCAGCTGAATCTGATTGTGCACAATTAGAAGTTGCAATTGATGAAGAAATTTCCCTTTTGCAAAAAGAATTGATTTCTGAAGAAGAATTTCAAAAAGTGCGCACGCAGTTAGAAAATAACTTAGCAACACAAAACTCTTCTGTTGCTGGTATTGCTGAAAATTTAGCTGAAAACTATGTTTATTTTGGAAGTACAGAATTGGTTAACAAACAATTAGAAAAATACATGAGTGTTTCTCGTGAAGATCTGATGCGCGTAGCTAAAAAATACTTAACGCAAGACAAACGTGTAATTTTACATTACTTACCTAAAAAATAGAAGACGATGAAAAATAGTTTAATCATAGTAGCGCTTTCTATCTTTTCGATTGCACAAGCACAAGTAGATAGAAGTATTCGCCCGTCAGCAGCTGCGGCTCCTGAGGTGAAAATAAAAGAATCAGTAACATTTAGAACAGCAAGCGGAATTACTGTTGTTCTTTCAGAAAACCACAAGGTTCCGAAAGTTTCTTTCAATCTAGTAATGGGAAGTTCTCCTCGAATTGAAGGTGAAAAAGCTGGAACAAATGGTTTAATGGGACAGTTGTTAATGTCTGGAACAACAAGCCGTTCGAAAGATGTTTTAGATAATGAAATTGATTTCATTGGAGCAAATATGAGTGCCGACGGAGAATCTGTTCGCTTGTCGTGTTTAACAAAACACCTCGACAAAGGTTTGCTTTTAATGAGTGATATTACCTTAAATCCTACTTTTCCACAGAGTGAAGTTGAGCGAGTAATAAAACAAGCTGAATCTGCTTTGCTTTCTGCTAAATCTTCTCCAGAAGAAATGGCAGCAAATTGTGAAAACAAGGTGAATTTCGGAATGCATCCGAAGGGAAGTGTAATGAATGAAACAACTTTGAAAGCAATTACACGCGACGACATTTTGGCATCTTACAAACAAACTTTTACTCCAAACGGAGCTTATTTAGTAATTGTTGGA
Organism: Crocinitomicaceae bacterium; assembly: GCA_031409255.1. Lineage (GTDB taxonomy): Bacteria > Bacteroidota > Bacteroidia > Flavobacteriales_D > Crocinitomicaceae > Fluviicola. Next base: position 27,914 of record JANNWW010000163.1, on the reverse strand, counting down.
GATATTAATAAAGTAGATGCAGAGAAATTAGCTGATAAGTATTTTGGCAAATGGACAGGTGAGAAAGTGTTCAAGATGGACTACGGAATGGGTTCTGCGGCAACAAATAACCGTGTTATTTTCGTTAATAAACCAGGTTCAGTTCAATCTTACATTGATGTAACTTTTCCTTTCGATATGAAACCAGGTGCGAAAGATCAATTGGCTTTAGAGGTAATGAACAATATTTTAGGCGGACCAACTTTTGGGTCGCGTATTATGCAAAACTTACGCGAAGACAAAGCTTATACCTATGGTGCATATTCAAGTGTAACAACTACACGCAATGGCTCATGGTATAATTTGGATGGAAGTTTCAGAAACGAAGTTACCGATTCAGCGATTACTGAATTATTGGGCGAAATTAAGCGCATAACGGAAGGTTCTGTAACAGATGACGAGTTAAATTTGATTAAATCATCTATGGCTGGGCAGTTTTCGATTCGTTTAGAAAGCCCGAGCACGGTTGCAAACTTTGCATTAAATATTATTCGTAACAACTTACCTGCAGATTATTACCAAAACTATTTAAAACGTTTGAATGCAATTACAAAGGAAGATGTTTTAGCTGTTGCAAAAAAGTATTTGACAGGTGGAAAAAACATTATTGTTGTAGGAAACGAAGAGGTAATGGCTTCTATTGCGAAATTTGATACTGACGGAAAAATTGAAAAATTGAATGCCTTTGGCGATGAAGTAAAAGACATGAAACCAGCAGATATTTCTGTTGAGAAATTAATTTCATCTTACGTTTCGGCAATTACATTATCAAGTAATGCTAAGCAGTTGAAGAAAAAAATGAAAAAAACGAAATCTGTGGTTAAAACTTATACTCTGTCGAGCCCGCAAATTCCTATGGAAATTTTAATGACAGATGCATATGTTTCTCCAAACAAAGAAGCAATGAAAATTGAAGCGCAAGGAATGGTTTTCCAAAGTTCTTTTTATGACGGAACGAAAGGTGCAACAACGAACATGCAAACTGGAACGAAAGAATTGACTTCAGAAGAAATTGAAATGAAGAAAAAACGTGATGGATTTATTCCAGAAATGGGTTATATGAATAAAGGCGTTGTTTGTTCAATCAAAGGAATTGAAATGATTGACAACAAAGAATACTATGTATTGACTAGTAACGACGGAAAAGACGAGCAAATTGATTATTTTGATAAATTAACTTTCTTAAAGTTCAAAACTATTCAAATTACGAAAACAGAAGAAGGAGTTGTTGAATCGACTCTCCAATTTTCGGATTACAAAGAAGTAGGTGGAATTTTATTCGCTCACAAAATTATTCAAAGTGCTGGTGGAATGAATTTCGACTGTAACGTAAAAGAAATTTCGGTGAACGGAAAAGTAGATACGAAGCTATTTGAATAAAGATTTCTAAATTAAATTGAAAACCGACTGCAGTTTTGTGGTCGGTTTTTTTTTTAGAAACTTTTAAAACAAAAAATTCAAAAAAAAGAGTTCTAAAAAACCGTTTCAAAGACACAATTGCTTTAATCAATTCCATTACTTAAATTTGAAGTAACTAAACTGTTTTTGATGAGAAAATACTTCTTACTACTATTCACTGTGTTCCTTATTTACGGTGCTTTTCATGCTCAAACAGAAAAAGAAAACAAAGCTAATTTATCAAAAATAAAACGTCTATGGGCAATTGGTGAACTCGATGAATGCTTAATTTTTAGTAAAAAAATATTATTAATTCCTGAAAATGTTAAAAACGACAGCTTAAAAGGGTTGATCTTCAATGAAATGGGAATTGCTTATGACTATAAAGGTGAATATGCAAAATCTTTGGCGTCTTATTTTAAAGCAGAAAAACTCTTATTAAAAACAAAAGATGCTAAAACCATAGCTTACATATATAGTAACATTGGTCTGGTTTATGGAGTTACAAAAAAATATGAAAAAGCTTTAAATTACTATCAAAAGTCATTAAAAATTCAAAAAGAAATAAATGATTCAAAAGGAATATCTGCTGTTTACAACAATATGGCGATTGTTTTTATGGATCAAAAAAAATTCGAGAAAGCAATCTTTTATTATAAAAAATCACTGAAAATTGACATTGAAAATAAAGAATTAATTGGAACAATGGATTCGTATAATAATTTAGGCGTTTGTTACATGAAAATAAAACAATACTCAAAAGCCGAAACGTATTTCAAGAAATCTTTGGAAATTGCTAAACACTTTAATATTAGCATCTCCATACAAAATTCAACAAATAATTTATCAACCATCTATTTAAAACAAGACAGATTAATTGAGTCGCGAAAACTCATAAACGAAGTGTTAAAACTATCGTTAAAAAACGGATCCAAAGCGAACACTTCTAAATGTTATGGAATTCTGAAATTAATTAGTTTAAAAGAAAAAGACTATGAAAACGCCTACAAATACTTACTTAAAGAACTTGAACTTGAAACAGAACTTTTGGGTAAATCAAACTTTGAACAAATTGCTAAGTTAGAAGTGAAACTCGAATACGAGAAAAAACAAGAAATCGAAAAAGAAAAATTGGCCCGATCTGAAGCTGAAGGAAAAGTGAATTCAATCTTGTTAATTACTACATTTTTAATATTGATTTTGGTTTTATTTACTTCCGTTTTTCTTTTCCGTAAATGGAAAGCAACTCAAGAACAGAAAAAAGAAATTGCTGAAAAGAATAATTTACTCAATGAAAAAAACAATGAGATTTTTCAATCTATCAACTACGCCCAGCGAATTCAACACGCACTTCTTCCTTCTTCAGATAAAATTAGTTCCATTTTCCCTAAAAATAGTTTGTTGTATTTACCAAAAGATATCATATCTGGCGATTTCTACTGGACTTTTGAAACAGAAAATTTTCAATATATTGCTGTTGCAGATTGCACAGGACATGGTGTTCCGGGAGCTTTAATGAACATGATTTGTCACAATGCATTGAATCGTTCAATTTTAGAATTTTCCGCAAAATTACCAGGAGAAATATTAGATAAAACACGTGAAATTGTTGTTGCAGAATTGTCAAAAAAAGACGAAAATGTAAACGACGGTATGGATATTTCTTTACTTGCAATAGATAAAAAAAATCAGAAAATATATTGGTCGGGTGCTCACAATGATCTTTGGATTTTAAAAGAAAAAACCAATGAGCTTTTTGAAGTCAAAGCAGTAAAACAACCAATTGGCAAACATTTTCAGTATGATAAATTCGAAAATAATGAAATAAATTGTGAAATAGGAGATCGACTATTTTTACTTACTGATGGTTTCGGAGACCAATTTGGAGGAGAGAAAAATAAGAAATTTAAAAATTCTAATTTTAAAAATTTGCTGATAGAAAAACACAAACTATCTCTTGAAGAATTGTGCAAAGAACTGAAAACAATTTTCGAAAACTGGAAAGGTTCGAATGAGCAAATAGACGATGTGTGTTTGTTAGTTGTAGAAATTTAATTTCATTCTATTCCATTCTAAACTTTCTATTTTGTTTTACTTCAGCAATTTTCTTTTTTGTTTTCAAACGACTTTCTTTAACCGAACGTGGAACTTTTGTTGGAACTCGCTCTATGTCTTCAAAAAATGCTTCTCGTAACAATTTCTCAAACTTTTCTTTCACTTTTCGGCGGTTTCCTATCTGACTTCGTTCGGTTTGCGAGGATAAAATAAGGATTCCATCTTTAGAAATTCGATTTGTAAGCTTTGTTTTGATTTGAGTTTTTTTAAGTTCCGATAAACTTGATTTATCAATATCAAAATAAAGTTCCACTTTAGTTTCTACTTTGTTTACGTTCTGTCCGCCTTTACCACCTGAACGAGCAGTTTGATAATTCACAAATTCATATAATTGTTCGAAATCCATCTTTAGATTTTGACTACCAATTTAACATTGAATCTGCGCTGAGTAAGGTAGTTTGGAACCGGATAATACTTCCCTGAAACGTCTTGAATCCATTGTTTTGAAAGCACATTATTGATTCCCAAAAGATTAAAGACTTCTAAAGAAAGAGAAAGACTTTCCATTTTTTTGAATAGTTTTTTTCTATCTTCAATTTTTTTATTCTGAAGAATATCGTAAGTCATTCCAAAATCTACTCTAAAATAAGATTTAATGGTGAGCGTATCTTTGTATCTGCTTCTATCTGGCGGACCATAAGGCAAACGAGAACCAAAAGTAATTCCAACTTGAGCCGATAATTGAGGAATGTTTGGGAAATGATCTTGAAACAAAACGCCAATGTTTAAAAGTTGGTCTGTTGGCCGGCGAATCATTCCGGGTTCTACTCTAGCCGAATCAACAATATCTTGATCTTCTGAAGATCCGAAGATTATTTTTTCACCAGAAGCATTGAAATAATCGTAATAAAAATCGTCTCTTAAATCTTCCTTTGTAGAAAGTAAACCAATTTTAAAGAAAGACATTAATCCGGGAATAAACTCCCCGTTTAAAGTTGCATCGAAGCCAGTTGCATATCCTTTTGCAGTATTTTCAGCATAGTATCTGGTGCGCACATTGTCAATCTCATACGGATTTACATCCCATAAATACTTGTAATACAGCTCCGTAGTTAGTTTAAATGGTTTCGCGCGGTGCCACATATAAAAAGTAAAATCATTTCCGAGAACAAAATGCAGTGATTTTTGCGACTTCACATTCGGGTTAATTCCCCCTTCGAAGGTTCTAAATTCTCTGTAAAATGGCGGTTGATAATAGACGCCAGATGAAAGTCTGAATTTGACTAATCTACGAATAAATTTACCTTCGTGATAAACATACGTTTTGGGAGTAAAAGTTAAACTTGCCCGCGGTGTGAACATCAATTCATTGTTGAACAATGTATGAATTACGCGAAGTCCGTAATCTAACTCAAGGGTTGAAGTTGCAACTTGAATTGTATCTTCTTTAATTAATTCGCGTTCCGTTTTAAGTGAATCTTTGTATTTGATTGTTTTTTGAACATGGAAATTTGTTTGTTTATTTTTCCAAACCAAATGCTGATGAATAAACGCATGCGATTTTTGATTTTCTAAGTTTAAATTCCCTTTTATAGTTTCGAGTAGCTCGATGGTATTGGGGTTTGAATTTGGTACAGAAAACCCTGCAGAATCAAGTAAACGCCACTCACTTAATTGATCAGCAAACTGATGCAACTCCCATCCTGCGCCAAATTTAAGCTGATTTTTATTGTCTTCATTTTTCGTTTTAAAATCATATGAAGATTGATTGTAGATGCTATAAATGTTTGCTTTCAGAACATTTCGTGCATGATTTAAGAATGTTCCAACGCCAAGAACAGCAATAGAATCGCCGAATTCTTCTTTTGATGGATCAGTTTCCAATTCATTTAAGAAATATTGACCTTGAATATCGAAACTTTCTTTTTCATCTGTGTGAAAAAAAGTTAGAAAGGTGTTTGATTTGAACGTATTAATTTCTCTTGAATTAGTGTAATTAAATGACGTTCCGAATGTTGTGGTTAAAAAATTGGTTTTTTCTTGTCCATCGAAATAGATATTGAAAGAATATGCTTCGTTGGCTGTTCCAAAATCGGTTTTCTGCGTTTGAGGAGCAAATTGATAGGTATTAGAAGAGAGGTGAGCAATGGTTTGCCATTTCCACTTCTCGGTCATATCGTAAGTTGTTACGGATTGAACATCCCAAAAAACGGGATTGTAATTTCCTTTTGTTGGAAGCGAGTTCAACAAATAGCCATTTGCTCGGTAACGGGCGCCAAACAAATAGCGAAACCGATCGTGTTTACCCAATCTGTCTTCTATATGTGCTTCAACTCCCAAAAGAGAGGCCATTGCTGAAGCGCGAAGCGAATCGGGAGATTTGTAGTAAATATCGAGAACTGAACTTAATTTATCGCCATACATGGTTCTAAATCCGCCAGAGGAAAAATAAATATCTTCCACTAATGCTGAATTAACGAAACTAAGTCCTTCTTGTTGACCTGCTCGAGTGAGGAACGGACGATTGATTAAGAAACCGTTCACATAAACCAGATTTTCGTCGTAGTTTCCGCCACGTACATTGTAGTTGGCAGTTAATTCGTTGTTTGAATTCACACCTGCTTGCGTAAGCACAAGAAAGCGTTCAAAATTTAAGATAGGTAATTTACGAATATCAGTTCTTGGTATGGGTGTAATTCCTTCAATATCTTGTCCTCTAACATTAACAACCACATTTCCTACACCCGTAATTTCCAATCTAAATGCTTCTAATTCAAAAGTTGATTGATTCAGAATAGTGATTTCTTTCTCAGTTCTGTCTTCACCATAAATAATTGTAAAAAACCATTTCCCTGGTTCTAAAATCAATAAAAAATTACCGTCTTTGTCTGTTTTTGTTTCAAGTTCATTTCCTGTAAGAGTAAGATTTGCTTTTTTAACATAAACTGTAGCAGATTCAATTGCTTGTTTCTTTTTATCTACAACGGTTCCTGTCACTTTTACTTGAGCAAAAGAATTGAAGCTGAGCAATAAAACTAGAAGAAAAAAGAATCTTTGTTGAAATGACATGAGAGTTTAACGCAAAAGAAGCAAATTTAGTGTTAATGTTTTAATAGAATCAATTTTTAGCTATTGTAGATTCAATTTCAAACAAAAAACTAACAATAAAACTAGAAATAAAGTATTTTTAAATTCCCATCGAACGGTTTAATTTCTGAATAGATTTCCGAAAATAAGGATTTAAAATCGCCTGTTGGAGTAAAATGGAGCCAATGAAAATATCGTTCTTGCAATTCGCGATTGGGAAGAAAACGTTCTGAAACAAACTCAATATTTTTTAATGCTTGTTCATGTTTTGTCTTTACTTGTTTGGAAAAGCGTTGCTCTATTCCTTCCAACTGCTTTCGCATACGTGCAAGTTCTGCACCTAGCCATTGTTCCAAACTTGGGTCTAATTCATTTACTTTTGTTTCTAATGAAATCGTTAAAGAAGAAAAATTGGATGCTATTTCTGAAAAATCAAGCTCCGTTTCTGCATTTTGATTCAGGTAACTTTTCTTTAATTCATTTGCTTCAGAAAAATATTCTTTGATTTCAAAAGGTAAACTTGATAAACGTTTTTGAGTGCCTGCATCAACTAAATGCAAACTATTGCGTTGTTGCAGAAGTGGAAAAAGTACTCCGAAATTTTGAAACACTTTTTTTAATTGAATCCAATATGCCATTTCGCCACCACCACCAACATAGCACAAATTTGGCAAAATTGTTTCTTGGTAAACCGGTCGAAGAATTACGTTAGGTGAAATATTTTGAGGTTCAATCCTTAATAAATTAAGTAGTTCACTTTGTGAAAACTGTTTTTGACCAAGTAAATAATCGTTGCCATTTCTCTCAATTTTAGTACGTTGTTGATTTCCTAAATAAAATAAATTAATTTCACGCGCTTGAGCTTGAGGTTTTGTATTGTGTTTTTCTAATTCGGTATTCATCTCTTCAACCTTAGATAAGCTGTTGAATTCTTTTATTTCTTTTTCCATTATTGGAAGGAAAAGAGATTTGAGTTGAGCATCATCTGGATTCAAAACCAACACACCAAAATCTTCAAATAGTTTAGAAACCAATTTCTGCATATATTCTGCATAAGTTCCATTTCTTTCAATTTTCAACAAATCTTGGATAGCTGTTTCTTTTCCTTCAAAAAGAGATGAAAACTCTGAGAAAACAGCTTCGAAATCAGCAAGATTGAAACGTCCAACTGCACCTTTTTGTTCTGTTTCCCAAGAAAACTGCTTGCCAAATAAGTTGGTCGACTTAACCTCATCAAAATCATGATCCTCTGATGCTAACCAAAAGATTGGAACCAATTTGTGTGCGCTCTGATTATCATTAAACTCCTCACACAATTTCACTACATGCAAAATTTTATAAACAAAAAATAGTGGTCCGGCAAAAAGACTTAGTTGATGACCAGTAGTGATGGTGAAAGTGTTTTCCTCAGAAAGTATTTTCAAGTTCTGAATTTGACATGCAGAAAGCTTGTCTTTTAATTGTTTTTCAAGCGTAGAAACTAAAACTGATCTGTTTTTTAAAGAATAATTTTCTTTTTTTCGAGCTATTTGTTCACCTAGATCAGACAATTCTAAAAATGGTTTTGACAAAAAAGCAGAAAATTGTTCTTGATTTTGAAAGCGAACTGAGAAAGATGAAAAAGCGCCAATTTCAGCTCTTTCGATGTGTGCAGAATCCATAATTCAAAACTAAGAATTATATATGGAGCAGAAAATGTATTTTTGTAAAAAAAATTAAAAATGGAAGCAGTAATTAAAACAGCAAAAGGCGAAATGCGCGTAGCATTGTATTCTGAAGACGCACCAAATACGGTTGCGAACTTTGTGAAGTTAGCTAAAGAAGGATATTATGATGGATTAACATTTCACCGTGTTTTACCTGATTTCGTTATTCAGGGTGGTTGTCCGAACTCTCGTGAAGGAGCAACAGGAATGCCCGGAACAGGTGGGCCAGGTTACAAAATTGATTGTGAATTGAATGGCGAAAACCAGTTTCACGACAAAGGAGTATTATCTATGGCTCATGCTGGAAAAAACACTGGAGGTTCGCAATTCTTTGTTTGTCACAGCAGAAACAACACTGCGCATTTAGATCGTCAGCACACTTGTTTTGGAAAAGTAACTCAAGGAGTTGAGGTAATTGATATGATTAGTCAAGGAGATCGAATAGAATCTATTTCTGTGATAGATTAAAATGATTTAAGTTTTTTAAAGTGAAAGACCCGTTTTGATGGGTCTTTTTTTTATTTTTAATAAAAGTTGTTTTAAAGAAATATTAATTTTCGCAAAATTATATTGGGAAATAAGATTAAAACATACTTCAAAAAACTGTTTTGTTAGTTTTTTATTAATAATAGTAACTACTATACTTCGAACAATCAGTTATTTTTAAAAATAAAAAAGGCCACCTCTCGATGACCTTTGAACTATTTTTAGAAATGAATTTCTTAGTGTGATTCGTGATTGTGAACTGGAGCTTGTGGATCAACAATTGGAGCTGGCATAACCGTTCCTGTTATTGTTAAAATTACTGGATCTCCAACGTTAGTTGATACTGTAATTGTTTTAGTGAAATTACCAACTCTCTTCGTATCGTAAGTAACAACTATTTTTGATTGACCGTTTGCAGCAACTGGTTCAGTTGGTTTCTCAGCAGCTGTGCAGCCACAAGAGGTTTGAACGTTTGTTACTAAAACTGGCTCTTTTCCTGTATTTTTGAATTCAAAAACAAACGGCTCTTTTGATTCGTAAGGAATTTCTAAACGCTCAATTTTTGTTGATTTGAAAACCAATGTTGAAGGAACTGGCTTAACAGGCACTACTGCAGTAGTTGTACTAGCAGCAGGCGTTGCAACTGGAATTGTTGAAGTTGCAGGAACTGTTGTTGCTGGTTTAACTGGAGCTGCAGTAGCTGCAACAGTTTTCGATTTTTTAGGAGTTTTAGATTTAGTTTGAGCAAATGATCCAAGAGCAACAAACGTAATAACTAATAGCGTAACTGATTTCATAATTTTAATTTTTTAATTATACAAGATTACATCATTTTTTGTAATCATTTGTAACGTTAACAAAAATTTAGCCAAAAAAAATAACATTTAGTATTGAATTTCAAATTGACCGTTACTGATTACTGGGTATTCATCTATATTGTCGTTGTATAAACTTAACTCAAATGTAGCATGCATCTTTTTCAAGATTGTATCGTTTGAAATAATAGTTATTTGCCCTGTATCTGGACCGAATTCTGAATTCTCATCTCTGAAATGATACAAAGAAAAATCAGATGATTCGCCTTCAATAATAGCGTATGTTCCGGGAACAATATTTCTTCTAACAGTTAGCGCGTAAGAATTATTAGCAATATTAGATGGCGTTGTTAATGCTTCAATATATATAGAATTATCACTAATCACTTCAGTTACATTCAAAAAATTAGCAGAATATGGAACACCGTCTTTTTTTAACATGAAATAAGTCAAGTTTTTACTTGGTAAATTGTTCGTTGCATTTTCTTTTTTACAAGAAAAAAAAGTGAAACAGGTGAAACAAATAATAAAAATACTTTTCATAAATTAAACATTTATATACGGGTTATTAAAGCTAGTTGTTTATTTTCAAATAGGTGTTAGAATTCAACTATTTTTTATTCCTCGGATGATAATTCAAAATTGCATCTCTCAAAAAACGCTGATCTAAATGTGTGTAAATTTCAGTTGTAGTAATACTTTCATGACCTAACATTTCTTGAATTGCGCGTAAATTTGCTCCTCCTTCTATTAAATGTGTTGCAAAAGAGTGCCGAAAGGTATGGGGAGAAATTTTCTTTTTAATTCCAGCGGCGAAACTCAAATTCTTAATGATTGTAAAAATCATTACACGCGTTAGTTGGGCTCCTCTCCTATTTAAAAAAACGAATGCTTCGTGACCCTTTTTTATGTTCAATTCAACACGATCTCTTTCTACATATAAACGAATTTCGTCGACCATTTTTTCGCTAACTGGAACCAATCTCTCTTTGTTGCCTTTGCCGATTATGCGAATAAATCCTTCGTCAAAGTAACAATCTTCGAAACGCAAACCAATTAATTCGCTGACACGTAAACCGCAACTGTATAATGTTTCTAATATGGCTGAGTTGCGTTGTGCCTCATTGGTCGACAAATCTATGCATTCAATTAATTTATCAATCTCTTCGATTGTCAAAACATCGGGCAATTTCCGTCCAATTTTAGGTAATTCTAGTGCTTCAGAAGGATCATCTGGGATTACATTTTCCAGAAGTAAAAAGTCGAAAAACTGTTTCCATCCACTAATAATTCGAGCCTGTGAACGTGCGCTAAGACCTAAGTCGAAAAGTTCAACTACATATAGTTTTAAATGTGCTATTCGAACTTGAGTTGGATCTAAAGTTTCGGAGCTACAAAAATCTTTCAACTTTGCCACATCGTTCTGATAAGCAAGTATAGAATTTTCCGCTAATTGGCGTTCAATTTTTAAATAATAAACAAATTGCTTAATATAGCGGTCCCAAACGTGCATTTATGAATATATTAATTATTAACGGTCCGAATTTAAATCTTTTAGGAACACGCGAGACCGATATTTACGGAAATCGTACGTTTGAGCACTATTTTTCTCAATTAACTGATAAATTTGAGCAAAAAGCACCTGAAGTTAAGCTCCATTATTTTCAATCGAATGTGGAGGGTGAAATCATTAACGAATTACAAAAAAAGGAATTTGATGGTTTTATTTTGAATGCTGGAGGATATACTCATACTTCTATTTCTATTCGCGATTGTATTGTTGGAATTGGGAAAGCGGTAATTGAGGTGCATATTAGTAACCTTGCAAAAAGAGAAGAATTTCGCCACAATTCTTTAATTACGGCAGTTTGTTCGGGTTCAATTATGGGATTTGGATTGTTGGGTTACGACTTGGCAATTGAAGGTTTTTTAACACAGATACCAACTCGATTGGGTTATTAAATCCTTTAAATTTATTTGAGTGAAAACTAAAACTGAGATTTCAATCGCTCTGTCATTGCGTTGAATAAAGAAAAAAGAGGTTTTTCAACAACTAATTTCATGAACATATTAATGTCTGCGTTGAATTCAATATGACCTTGGGTTTCTGTTCCATTATCTGACAATAAAATTGAAAGCGTGTAGTTAAAAGGAGCTTTTTCGCCAGATTTCATGTTTAATTTTACAGGCTCATTGTGCTCAATAAACACCAATGAAATTGTAACTCCACCTTGCGCTTTGAACGAACATTGCTGGTCGTTTGACTGAAAATCAGAAATTTTGTCTTTTGGTAAAAGTAATTCAATGTTTGAAGGAATTTTCAAAAAATCAAATACTTGTTGAATGGGTGCAGAAACAACTGCTTTTTCGCTTGTAATTTGCATTTTTACTCCGGTTTCCAGCTACTTGGGTCTTTTTTCCAATCTTTTAAAGATTGAATATCTTGTTCCGTTATGTAATTTTCTTTTACTGCTTGATCAATTAAGTGTTCGTAATCCGTTAGGCTTAAAAACGGACAGTCAGCGTCTGCAAAATTACGAATTGAAACATCAAAACCATAAGTAAAAATAGACACCAAACCTCTTACCTCACAACCTGCATCTCGCAAAGCGTTTACCGCCACTAAGCTAGAACCACCAGTAGATATTAAATCTTCAATTACTACAACACGCTGACCTTTTTCGAAATGACCTTCAATCTGATTTCCTAAACCATGACCTTTATATGCGCTTCTTACATAAACAAAAGGAATACCTAATTCTTGGGCAACTAAAGCACCTTGTGCAATTCCGCCAGTTGCAACTCCTGCAATAAAATCTGGCTTTCCGTATTCTTTCATTATTGCTTCAGCATAACCCTGACGGATATACGTGCGAATAGCTGGATAAGAAAGAGTTACGCGATTGTCACAATAAATTGGAGAAGACAAACCTGAAGCCCATGTGAAAGGATTTTTAGGTTGTAATTTTACTGCTTTGATTTGTAATAAAAATTCTGCTATCTTTAACGCTCTATCTCGGTCTTGAATCATGGCGCAAATGTACAAAGTTTTTACAGAAAATGGATGGATTGTTTTTACAAAAAATTGGAAAAAACAATTTAAATTGGAAAATACGGAAGTAATTTATGACATAGATTTTAATTCTGAGCAACAATTTAAAATTAGAGAAAAAACACCTTTAAGTAAAACGCTACTTGTTTTAAGTGCAAATCCGAAGCGTTCATTCTTTCATACATTTAAATCTTACGACTTTATACAAGCTGCAGGCGGAATAGTGATAAGAAAAAACAAGTTTTTATTCATAGAACGACATGGAAAGTGGGATATTCCCAAGGGGAAACGTGACAAAGGTGAGTCTATCAAAAAATGTGCTGTACGCGAAATAGAAGAAGAATGCGGAATTTCTGATCTTCATTTAGTTTCAAAACTTCTAAAAACTTACCATACGTATGCTTGGGATGGAAAACCAACTTTGAAAGAAACGCATTGGTTTGAATTAAGTTATAATGGTACAAAAAAATTGATCCCTCAGGAAGAAGAAGCAATTACACAGGCGCTTTGGTTGAATGAAAATGACTTTAAACGCGTTCGTTCGAATACATTTGAAACAATTCAATTGGTTTTGGATAAATTTCAATCTAAAAAATAAAAGCTGTTTTAGATAAATAAATGATAGAATTAATACAAAAACAATGAAAATAGTATCCTTTAACGTTAACGGAATTAGAGCGATTACAGCAAAATCTTTTGTTGACGACATGAAAACACTCGATTATGACGTGATTTGTTTACAAGAAACGAAAGCCACAGTTGAGCAAGTAAAAGAAACAGTAGCTGCACTAGGCTATTCTTTTGTTTATGCCAACGAAGCAGAGCGAAAAGGATATTCTGGAACGGCAATTATTTCAAAATCTGAGCCACTTAAAGTTTCGTATGATATTGGAATTGCTGAACACGACAATGAAGGAAGGGTTATTTGTGCTGAATATGCTCTTTTTTTCTTGATTACAGTTTATGTTCCCAATTCTGGAAGTGAATTATTGCGACTCGATTACCGTCAGAAATGGGACAGCGATTTCTTAAAATATTTGAAAAACTTAGAAAAGACCAAACCTGTTGTTGTTTGTGGAGATTTTAATGTTGCTCACAAGGCTATTGATTTAAAAAACCCGAAACCCAACTATAACAAGTCGGCAGGATATATGCAACTAGAAATTAATGGAATGGAGAACTTTATTTCAAGTGGTTTAGTTGATACTTGGCGGCATTTCAATGGAGATGAAATTAAGTATTCTTGGTGGAGTTACCGAGCGGGTGCTAGACAAAAAAATGTTGGCTGGCGTATTGATTATTTTCTGGTTAGCGCACAATTTGTTGCCCATTTAACCGATGCGTTTATTCACAATGAAACTTTAGGAAGTGATCATTGTCCGGTTGGAATTCAGCTCAAATAATAAATTAAAGAACATAAAAAAAGCCTCTTGTGGGAGAGGCTTCCAATGTTTTTGGTTTTAAGATATCAGATTATTTTGACGCTTGGTCAGAATTCTCATGAGTATCTACGCTTCCATAAGCTTCGCAATGTCCACCTTGAGAAGACTTACAAGAAGCAATTGCAAAAGCAAATAATGCTGCAAAAGCTGTTAAAACAAAGAATTTCTTCATAATCGTTGAATATTAGTTCCTAGCGTTGTTGTTCGGAGCAACAAAGTTAACATAATTTACGTTATTTTCGAATAAAATTATCCACAATAGACTTTTAATATTGAATAACTCAGTTAAACTTCGTCTTTCCGTTTACATACAACGCACTGTTTTTCTATTCGTTACAGTTTTTTTGTCGATTTTTTCATTTTCACAAGAACAAAAAACTGTTCATATCACTTCGAAAGAAAAACTTGATTTTTTAAAAAAAACAGATTTTTTTTATACGGATACACTTTCTTATAAAAAAAATTGTGTTAAAATTTTAAATAAAGCTTGGAAAGCAGGTTTTTGGACTTTTTCATTTGATTCAACCTTCATTGATTCATTAAAAACGCGCCATTTAATTGTTTCTCAAGGACCAAAATTCAGTCATATTTCAGTTGAATTAGACAAAACAGCTAACGAGCAACTAAATTTAGCCGGAATTTCACGTAAATCTATCAGTGGAGAATTTTCTACATTTCAACTAAGTCAATCTCTTGAAGCAAGTTTAAAAACTTTTGAAAACAATGGCTATCCGTTTGCTCGCCTTTATTTTTCTAGAATCGAAATTCAAGGCAATGAAATTTCAACCCAATTAGTAATTGATGCAGGAGAACAATTTATTTGGGATGAAATAATTTTAAAATCTGAAAACAAAGTGGTGAATGAACGTTATTTATCTTCTTTACTGAATATTCGAACCGGAGATTTATTCTCAGAATTAGATGCGCAATTAGTTAGAGAACGCATAGTTCAAACTGGTTTCTTGGAAGAAATTAAACCTTCAGAATTGTCTTTTCAAAACGGAAAAGCCACGCTCTACCTTTATCTGAAATCTAAACGCAACTCTTTATTTAGTGGAATAATTGGCTTACAACAAGATCCAGTGAAATTAAAAGTTGGGTTTACGGGCGAATTAAGATTGCTACTAGACAATAGTTTCAAAAGGGGAGAATCTTTTCAGGTGTATTGGCGAAGTGTGAATCCGGGAAGTCCACAATTCAACACCCAACTCACGTTACCCTTTTTACTTAATTCACCTTTTGGAATTTTCGGACAATTTCAACTCGTCAAACGCGACACTACTTTTTTAGAAACGAAACCCAGTTTTGGTGTTTCATTTTTCCTAAACAATGGTTCGGTCATTAAAGCATTTTATAAAAATTACCAATCCTCACTTTTAGGTAATTCGAACTCAATTACAGGATTCGGAAGTGTAAAATCGAACCAATATGGTATAAATTTCACGTATCAAACTTTAGATTTTGTTCCGAGCCCTAAAAAAGGAATTTTCTGGAATTTGGAAGGTGCGTTAGGTAACAGAACCGTTAAGCCAAACAACGATAGCATTTCGAAAAGCATGGTTTATTCTTTCAAAACGACTGTAGATTACTATATTCCGATAAAAAAACGTTTTGTAATTAAAATGAGCGTAGGAATTGAAACCTTTCAAACAAAAAATATTCAAACAAATGAATTACTGCGTTTTGGCGGAAATAGTTTTCAACGCGGATTTTTAGAAGATGAGTTTTTCGCAACTACTCGAGCCATCGGAACAATTGAACCTCGGTTTATACTTGATGAAACAACTTATTTATTTGTTTTTTTCGATCAAACTTGGTATGAACGAAACGCGAAAAATTACTTGAATGATCAGCCCTTAGGTTTTGGAGCCGGATTTTCATTTGGAACAGATGTGGGCATTTTTTCAATTACGTATGCAATTGGTAAGCAATTGAACAATCAAGTTTTGCTTCGCGATTCAAAAATTCACTTCGGATATGCTGCTTATTTTTAAAAACAGTTTATAAACCAACTAAACAGAAAAATTAATAGGCATGTTTACCGACCGACCAATTGTCTTTAGCGAGTAAATTTTCACCAGATTCGCGAGCTGGACCCTCCAATTCAGTTCCCATTGAATCATTCCATCGATTTAGGAACCCAAAAAGCGAAACAACACCCAAAATTTCTACAATTTCTCCTTCTGTCCAGTGGATTCTCATTTCGTTAGCTAGTTCATCTGTAACAGCATTTGGAACAAGTGAAGCTGCAATTGCAAATTCTAATGCGGCTTTTTCTGCTGGTGAAAACGCTTTTTGAGTTCGGAATTCCCAGATATTGTCTAATTGTTCTTGCGGAACTTCATATCGTTCGGCTGCACGAATAGTGTGCGCTTGGCAATAGCGACAACCAGTTGAATTGCTTGAAACATAGCCGATTAAACGCTTTAAACCACTTGTAACCAGACCGTTATTTTGCATTACAGCTTTATTCAAGTTCACAAATGCGTATGCTATTTCGGGTCGGTGAAACATTGTTTTAACTGAATTCGGACAAAAACCGAGAGTTTCATTGAAGAACAAAATTAGTTCTTGAAGTTTTGCATCATTCAAATCCGTTTGCGGAAAAACCAAAGGTTGTTTCATAGTAATAATTTGAACGAAGTTAATTGTTTCAAACGAAATATATTTGATGAATTTAGCTAATTTGTCGGCTATTTCACAAAATTAATGTATCCGGTTTTTTCGATCGGGTCGCCATTTACCCATTTTCCTTTCAAAATATACATATAAGTTCCGTCAACTCGTTTGTCTTTTGGCCAAACTACTACCAATTGATTTGTTTTAATCACTTGAACTCCCCACCTATTGTAAACAATTAACTCAATTTCTAATAAAGGTCGATTGGGTATTATTTCAAAAAAGTATCTTTCTGTATTGGGTGTTTTTTGAACTGTGGTTGGAATTAGCAAATCATTTAATGGATTTTCTTGAGATAAAGCAAAAGTTGAAAAAAATAAAATCAAACAGTTCATTAAAGTTTTCATAAATGAATGTGTGTTTTTTTTGTTTGAATGTGAGTTAAATTTTCGTGTTTTCGAAAAAACATGTTTTAGTGTTTTCGCAAAAACATGTTTTAGTGTTTTCGTAAAAACATGTTTTAGTGTTTTAGTGATAACATCTTTTAGTAAATACATGTATTCTTGATAACTTGTTATTATGATTTTAAAAGCAGTTTAATTACTCAATAGTTCATTGTTTCATTCTTCGCAAGTTCAAATCACTGAACTTTTTTGTTTTTTGAATAAAATAAGCCCAGAGTAAACTCCCTTCATAAACGCCTGTTTTCACATCCTGATTTAGATGCTGCCATTTTTTCCGTTCAATTTTCGACGATTTAAGAAGTCCATAAAAAGAAAAATGAGCTTTAATAACTGCGGTGAAATGAGAGAACTTACCTGAAAACAAGAAAATTAAACCTGCTATTCCGTCTAAAATCATTCTTCTGATTAACACATACCAAAGTAGCTTGGGTTCATTCTTATGAATCATCAATAAACTGTTCCGAAAATTTAAAAAAGTTTTACGCGAATTTTCATAATTCAATGTTCCACCTCCAACATGATAAACAACAGAACCTGGTTCAACTAGCATCTCAAAACCTGCACGTTGTGCGCGCCAACACCAATCAATTTCTTCCATGTGAGCAAAAAAACGTTCATCGAGTCCGCCAACCTCCCAATAAACATCACTTCGCACGAGCATGCAAGCACCTGTTGTCCAAAATACTTTACTTCGATAATCGTATTGACTTATGTCCTTCTCAAAAGAGTTAACTAAACGACCTCTACAAAACGGATAAGAATACTTGTCAATAAATCCTCCACTTGCGCCCGCATGTTCAAATTCATCTCGTCTGTAATAACTCAAAACCTTCGGTTGAACAGCTGCCACTTTAGATTCTTTGATAGATTTCAACAAAGGTTCAATCCATCCAGGAGTTACTTCAACATCACTGTTTAGTAACAAAAAATATTCTGCGGAGATTTGTTTTAACGCATCGTTGTATCCTTTTGCAAAACCACCGTTTTGTTTGTTTATAACTATTTCAAGATCTGGGAATTTATTATTGGCCCATACAATAGAATTATCAGTTGAGGCATTATCAGCTAGAACAACTCTATGTGGTTTTGAATGTTCTATAACAGTTGGAAGAAATTTTTCTAACCAATTTTGACCATTCCAATTTAATATAACTACTGCTAAACCTTTTTTCAAATCCTCCAATTAAAAACGTCTGTAATAATAATCACTATTTCCTCCGAAATATTCATCATCTACCGGATTATTTGGATTTTGATTTGGATTATTTCGTTTTGTTAAAGCTTGTTGCCAACGAAGGTTCTGAAGCTCTCCGCGCATATCTGAATGAAGTAAAGTAAAATTATTATTTACAAGATCTGGGTTATAAAAAATAAAACGTTTGTTACTAAATGTTTGAATTTTATCGTAAACCCAAATTTCATAGGGATATTCAGAAGACGAAATTTCACGATTAATAATACTATTTGGCGGACCGTATTGTAAATAAACTCTTCCTCTATCCGTTTCAAAACCTTCCAATATATTTGTAGAGTAAAGTTTTTGCGCAAACAAAACTTGTTCTTTGTATTCGAGCCATTTTTGAGTTGCTTTATTTCCAGAAGTAGCTACCCAAAACTGTTGCAAAATTTTACGTTTTTGTTCATTATCTTCCGATTTTGCTGTTTCAAGAATCATTTTAATTTGTGATTGCTTAGCAATTGGCAAGATTGATTCGAGATAAAATCTCAACGAATCATTTGTAAAAGATGCTTGAAAACTTGGGTCTAAAACAACTTCAGTAATATCTTCAGTGAATTCTTTTTCATTAATTCTTTCAAAAGAATATGTTGAAGGTACACCTAAAACAACATTGTTTCGATCAATTACCTCAATCTTCAAGGTATATGATCCGGTATAAAGCGAGGACATATCTATTTTACGTAAAACAGGAATTACTTGATCAACTTTCATGCGCGTGAATCGAGTAAAACCCATTACTTCTTGCTGATTGTCGTTGGAAATAATAGTTTGCTTCACTCCAATCATGGTGTCCAATAAATACGATTTTGAGTATATTTCTGTATAATAAGGTAGCGTATTTTGGTCTTTGCCATAAAAATTAGATAAACGAGGAATGATTTCATATCCACTTTTCACGAATGGTGTGTTTGAGCTTGAAGGAACAGCCAATTCAGCGATTGTTATATCTGAAATTGAAATTGGATCTTTGCTTTCAATAACTTTGAATGGAATGATCCCACTCATAGCTTCGCTTCCTTTCACGTTTAAATCGAGTAATTCTATAAACGCAGAATAAGTTCCGTTTGGTAGCGCAAATCGCTGAGCATCATAGAAATCTTCGATTATTGAATCTCTCATCAAGGGCGACTCGAGCACGTACCTTTCTTTTTTGATTGTATCTCCTGAAAAATTTATGATGGAAGTTGAAAGCATTACTCTTCCAATCAATCCATTTTCTAATGCTTCATACTTTAGTGTGTAACCCACAAATTGAAAATAAAGCTCGACATAATTTCCTACTTCGGGAGAGAAGAAAGACTTTTGTTCGATATATGCCTTAATTTTTCCGTTTTGTGCATTTGTAGATAAAACAAAGCAAAAAGAGAAACAGATATAGAATAAATTTTTCATACGTTCAGTGTTGAGCTATAAAGGTAGAAAAAAGGTGAAACCACAACAACATTTTAGCAAATGATTAACTTATTTTTGACTAAAGTGTACTGAAAATCAATTGAAAAGAACAAAACATTATTTTTTTCTTAAATATTGCTTGCCAATAAACGAAAAATCAGTACTTTTGGCCCGGAGAATTGGCAGAGTGGTCGATTGCGGCAGTCTTGAAAACTGTTGTACCGCAAGGTACCGTAGGTTCGAATCCTACATTCTCCGCTGAAAAATCCCAAGCTCACAAGGCTTGGGATTTTTTTTTATGCGAATTGATTTTTTTTTAGATGAGTGCAAAAATAACTTTTCGAATCAACAGTTTAATTGTCTCAATTCAATTAATAATTTAATAAATAACAATCTCTCACAGAATATCACTAGCTTAAAGTACTTGAATTTTGAATTCAATTTCAAAATTTGGTGATGGTATTGACATCGAGTATAATGCAAAAAAAAAGGCTGCCTCAAAAGAGACAGCCTAACTTTATTGTTTTTTTCTTTTAAAAATTATTGCTTCACGACTTTTTTAGTTGTTTCAGCATTTTCAGATATCATTCTAAAGAAATACACCCCTGGTTCAACAGATCTGAAATCTATTTCATCACCAGATTGAACAGTTAGAGTTTCAATCAATTTTCCTGCAGCATCATAAATAGAAACCTCTGCAAACTGAACTGACATTGTTACCTTAACGATATCTCTTGTCGGATTAGGATATAAATCTAATTGTAATTCCACTAATTGTTTAACCGATAAATCAGAAATAGTTAAACAATCTGATGTGTCAGTACATCCGTTCAAGTTAGTAGCTACAACTGCGTAATCACCATTTGAAGTTATGCTCAATGTATCATTTGTTTCACCCAATATTGCTAATCCAGTCGTACAATCAATCCATTGATAAGTTACACCACCTGTAGCAACTAATGTTGAATCACCAGCATAACTAGTGTTAGCAAAATCACCACCTGTAATTTGTAAATCAAGTGTGATAGTTGAATCACAACCAGATGTATTGGTTAAAATCTGTGTGTAAATACCAGATGTAGTAAAGGTTTGACCATTCAAATCATAACTCAAACAATCACTCGCTACTATTGTTGAATCAGTTCCAGTATTAATTGTTAAATCTATTACAATTGTTGAATCACAACCAAACACACCTGGAATAATTGAAGTATATGTTCCAGATACTGTATAAATTGCGTTGTCAGGAGCAGTATAAGCATCACAAGTTTCAACAATTATGCTTGAACTAGAAGACAAACTATTAACTGTTACCAATTGAGGTGTGGAAATACTATTACCTGAATTATCTATTACTGTCCAAGTAACTGTTGTTGTTCCAACAGGATATGTAAGAGGGGCATCATTTGAAATAGACTGAATTCCGCAGTTATCTGAAGCAATAGGTGAGCCTAAACTAACGTTTGCTGCTACACAACCCATTGAATTAACTGAAACTATTAAGTCAGAAGGAGCACTAATTGCAGGAAGTGTCGTATCATCAACAATTACTAGTTGATTTGCCGTTACACTATTTCCGTTTCCATCATTGAAATTCCAAACAATTGTGAAAGTTCCAGGTGAATTGTAAACTAAAGGACTAGTTGTTGTTCCACTTACGATTCCAGCACAGTTGTCTGTTGTTGTTGGAGCTGTTACAATAGCAGAACATTGTTCTACAATATTCGCCAAAACTGGAATTACAGGAGAGGTAACATCATTTACAATTACTGTTTGACCAGCAAAAGTTGAATTACCATTTCCATCGTTAAATGTCCATAATACAAAATAAGTACCTTGAGCAGTGTATGATATTTGGTTAGAAGTAGTTCCTGTAATTAAACCCGCACATGCATCTAAAGTAGTTGGTGCGACAAGTGTAACACCACATTCTACATTAACTATTGGTAAAACTGGAATCAAAGGATCCGTATTATCGTCTACAATTACCAACTGATTGGCTGTTGAAGTATTTCCGTTTCCGTCGTTAAAGGTCCAAACAACAGTGAATGTTCCTTGTGTTGAATAAGTTAACGGATTCAATGTTGTTCCTGTTATTGTTCCAGCACAGTTGTCTGTTGTTGTTGGTGCTGTTACCGTTGCTGAACACTGACTTGTTACGGTTGCCAAAGTTGGAACATTCGGTGCAACATTGT
Source organism: Crocinitomicaceae bacterium (assembly GCA_031409255.1). GTDB lineage: Bacteria > Bacteroidota > Bacteroidia > Flavobacteriales_D > Crocinitomicaceae > Fluviicola. Next base: position 5,924 of record JANNWW010000163.1, on the reverse strand, counting down.
CTGTTACTGTCACAGTAAAAATGCATGTTGTTGAAAGATTTGAAGCATCAACAGCTGTGTAAGTTACTGTAGTTGTTCCCACTGGGAAAAACGAACCTGGCGAATGCGAAGCTGTTAAGGTTACACCAGGACAATTATCTGAAGCTGTTGGACTAACCCAGTTCACATTGTTTCCACAATTTGTAACTGAACTTCCAACATTAATATTTGCAGGGCAATTTGTAATTACAGGAAGTTGGATATCATTGATTGTTATTAAAAACGAATCAATAGTAATATTACCTGTAGGATCAATTAAAGTATATTCGATAGTTGTTACACCTACAGGGAAAATATCTCCACTCACTAAACCTGTAACATCTGTTCTAGAGATAATTGCTGAACAATTATCAGTAAAAGTTGGATTTGGGAATGTAATTACTCGTCCACACAAATTTGATACAGCATTTGCTGTTATATCACTTGAGATAGAAATAAAAGTTGGATTAATTGTATCGAGTACTGTTACAGTAGAATTACAAGTAGAACTTCTTCCAACTAAATCAAGAACTGTTAACACAACTGAATTTGCTCCACTATTTAAACAAGTAAAACTATTTGGAGAAACTGACATTGAATTAATGGAGCAATTATCAGTAGATAAATTATCAACTTCATTCGGGTTCAGACTTACAGTTCCGAAACTATTTAAATAAATACTTGTGTCTTTACAAATTGCTACAGGATTAATAGTATCTGTTGATAAAGCATAAACCGGTGAAACAAAATTTGGACAACCTGAAGCATCATCAATTGTAATTTGATAGTTACCATTTGCTACCCCCGTTAAATCTTCCGTATTTGCTCCGTTACTCCAAGAGTAAATTATTGGAGCTGCAAAATTTGTTAACGATACATCTATATCGTTGCTTATACAATTGTTAACTACTGAAGTAGCAGAATAAATTGGGCTTGTTAATGTAACTGTATCAAAAGCTACATAACCGCATTCTGCATTTGTAATTTCAACTGTATATGTTCCATTAGCTGGAACAAAAATATCTTGTGTTGTTTCGCCAGTGCTCCACAAATAAGTGAATGGAGAAAGTCCGCCAGAAACAGACAAATCTAAAGTTCCGGGAGTAACAATTGGTGCCAAATTAACTGTTGCATTAACTGTTTGCAAACCAATATTACAACATGCATAACTAGCGGCACACCAATTTGACTGAGTTGTTTCAGTTGCGGCACCACCTGTTGGATTTTGAATAATTACTGTTTGTGTTGATCCATCAGAAAAATTTAATATTGCTTTAGACCAAATTAAATAGGTATTAGCACTCATATTCGACCCAAATACATTATTCCCATTTGTAACAAGTGCAAGAATAGCTGGATTTGTAACTACTGCGCTTCTTATAAATTCATTACAAGTACAATTGCTGAAAGAGGGCTGAGATAAAGAAGTTGTGCCGTTAATAGAAAATACATCTGGAGTAAATCCGTTTCCACAAGATACAACCCATCTGTATTCAATTGAAGTAATTGATTTACTTGGAGAACTACCACCTGCACAAATTAAAGTATACGCATTAATATTCGTTGAAGTAATTAACGGATCTACAATTGTAATATTAGCATTTGTAGTGTTTCCAACATTATCTGTAACAGTTAAAGAGTATGTACCAACAGCTAATCCTGAAATAGTAGGAGTTGTTTCTCCGTTCGACCACAGATAAGTAAATGGAGCTTGTCCACCGTTAACTGTTGAACTCAATGCACCATTATTAGTGGCATTACAATTATAAGCTGTTTGATTAATACTAACAGAAAACAAATTAGTAATCACTACCAAACCTTGCCCGTTATTAAAACCTACTTGATTAACCTGATTGATACCTGAATTAAAAGACGAGCCCCCAGCACCTGAATAACCGTTACTGTGTAATGAAGCACCACCACCTGTATAGCCTCCACCTGCTCCGCCGCCGGTATTATTTGAATGTGTTCCAGCTCCTCCACCAAAACCTCCGAATGCATTAGCTGTTGCAGAAGTTCCTCCGGAACCACCATTCACAAACCCATAACCAAATTGATAACCCCAACCGCCAGAAGAAGAACCGTTTCCATAGAAACCTCCACCTCCACCTGCGCCATTACCACAAAAAGTTGCATCTCCGCCACCAAAACCAGTTGAACCGGTGTTAGAGCAGTTGTCGCCTGAATATCCGAAATCACTAATCTGACCATGTCTTCCATCACTTCCTTGTGTTGCCCCAGAACCTCCTCCAGCAACAACTAAAGGTACATTGGCATTTGTAGAAACAAAAGAACCTCCTCCTCCTCCAGCAGCGTCATTCGCATCAATTCCAGCTTGACCAACTAAAATTTTAAGTACTTGACCTGGAGTAACACTAAAGTCGCCTTGCATTTTAGCCCCCATTCCACCTGGTCTTCCAACAGAAACTCCGCCTTTAGCACCGTAAGCCTCAATTCGAACAGAGAAAACATTTGCTGGAACTGTAAAATATTGAATTCCAGAAGTAGTTGTAACTAATCCATTTAGATTTGTTGCAGCATAGGCCGCATTTGTTTGAGCCTGACTTGGACCATTCTGACCAACAGCTCCTGCATTCGTAAAAGTGTAAATTGTTTGACAAAAAACACTTAAAAGCGAAAGAGTGAATAGTGATAAAAGATAAATTTTTTTCATAAAATTGTAAAAAAGTAATTTGTAGATTTATAGTAAATTGTTAAATCATCCCACAAAAATAATCATATTAATTTGTGTAGTTTTGACAAAAGAATTGAAAACCCGTTTGATTTAAACTTAATATACTAATTATCAATAATTTAATAAATAAACATCAAAAAATTTGGATATTAAAAATGGTGTGAACTACCAAATTTTGTATGTGAATGACATATTTATAGCAGTTTAGTATTGCATTTTAAACAATTAGTAAACAATTAATTAGGTTTGGAATAATTAAAAGAAACTACGCAACTATTGTATCTCAATTTTCGTTTGTAAATTAGTGAACTAAAAAATTCAAATGAAATACATTTTCCTTTTAAGCATATCCTTCTTATTTACTTTTACTTTTGTTAACAATGCAAATGCAACTCACATTGTTGGCGGTGAAATTTATTACGATTCCCTTGGTGGAAATCAATACAAAATCACGATCGAAATTTATAGAGATTGCAACAGTTTAACAGGCTTTGATGTGCCAATTAATTACACGATTTTCTACGCTGATGGATCTATTTTTTCCCAGTTTGCAGTAAATATTTTCTCCCAAAACATTCTTCCAATTGTATACGACGACCCGTGTGTTACGCCACCAAGCGACATTTGCATCGAACGCGCAATATATGTTGATACTGTAACCTTGCCCTTCACCCCAAATGGATATTATATTTCTTATCAACGTTGTTGTTGGGCAGCGAATATTGATAATATCGTGAATCCGGGAGACAATGGAATAACACTGACAACTGCAATTCCGGGTTCCTCACTTGTTCCAGTTCACAATCAGGGAGCACGTTTTATAAATTATCCACCTTTGGTTTTGTGCTCCAATAATACATTAGTATTTGATCATGCAGCAACAGATCCAGATGGTGATTCTTTGGTTTATGAAATTGTTGACCCCTTGCTAGGCGGAAACCCTGGTTTAGTTACACCCGACCCCGAAACTCCGGCACCCTATACTCCAGTTAGTTGGAATCCAACGTTTTCAGCAACAGTTCCTTTTGGTGCAGGATCAAATGTTACGATCAATTCTGCAACCGGAAGTATGAGTTTTACACCTAATTTTGTAGGGAATTATGTGGCAGGAGTTGCAGTGAAAGAATATAGAAACGGAATTCTAATAAACACAAAAATCAGAACCTTTGGATATCGAGTTGTAAATTGCTTAGTTGAACTTCCTTTAACGGTAGATGTTACTGGCCCAACTCAACTAATTGAAGATTGTGGTTTTGCTGGCTTCATTGTTTCACGAACAGATACTACAACAGCTATTATTCTTCAAGTTTTATTGAGCGGAAGCGCTGTGAATGGTTTAGATTACCCGCTAATTCCAGATACTTTGATACTTCCAATTGGTGTTTTTACAGATACAATCGGAATTTCAGGTTATTTAGATTATATCACTGAAGACACAGAAACTGTTTTTTTCAACATCATTGTTCCGAATCCATGTGACGGAACTTTTGACACGAATTCAATTTCTTTAAATCTGATTGATTACACTCCAATGACACAAATTTCGCTTGATTCTATAAACGTTTGCTCTGAAAACGAAGAGAGTGCACTCATTTGGACAAGTGTTGCGGAAGGAGTTCCTCCCTATTTTTATTCCTGGTCGTTTCTATCTCAAAACAATGACACGCTTATTATTCCCCCAAATTTATTGCAACCAAACTTGAATATAATTTATGTGGATGCTTTTGACCAATGTGCGAAAAATATTTCTTCAAGCCCAATTCGGGTGTATAATCAATGTCCGCTTGTGGTTCCGAATGTTTTAACGCTGAATGGCGACGGTATAAACGATGTTTTAATTCTGGCAAACTGGGAAGATTTCGACAGGTTATCGCTCACTATTACTAACCGCTGGGGGAATATAGTTTACGAAAACAACGATTACAAAAACGACTGGAGTGGAACTGACAAATCGGGAGAAAAATTAATTGAAGGAGTTTATTTTTATACTGTTACACCAACAAGTATTAAGTATGAATACGACGACAACGAAAATTCGTTGTATACACTTCATGGCTTTATTCAGATTTTTGGAGAGTAGTTATAAAACACAGCTATTTCACTTTTGTTTTACTGTTTTCATTTGAATTATATCTACTAAAAAAGCAAATGCCATTGAAAAATAAATGTATCCTTTCGGAATTTTAAATTGAAAACCTTCAGCGATGAGCGAAACGCCTATCATCAAAAAACACAATGCCAATACTTTAAACGACGGATGTTTTGTGATAAACTCACTGATTGGCTTTGAAGCAAACAACATAATAACAACCGTAACTATTACTGCAGTATACATTACCCAAAGTTCCTGAACCATTCCAACTGCTGTTATAATAGAATCAACAGAGAAAACTAAATCCAATATAATTACCTCTGATAGTAATCTTTTGAAGCTGCTTTTCTTTGGAACTAGTGATTTATCGTTATTGGCAATTTCAGTTTTGTGATAAATTTCTTTCGTGCTTTTATAAATAAGAAATAGTCCACCAAAAATCAAAATCAAGCCCTTTCCCGAAAAGTCTGTACCAAATAATGAGAAAAGTGTTTTATCTAGTTTTAAAATCCAAGCAATAAAAGCGAGCAAACACAACCTCATAACCATGGCCAAACCTATTCCCCAAAAACGAAGTTTACTTCTTTGTTTATCTGGCAATTTATCTGCTAGAATGGAAATGAAAATAATATTGTCGATTCCTAAAATTACCTCGAGGGCAATTAAGGAAAATAAAGAAATGAGTACTTCTGTCATGATTTTTAGTTTCTGTTTTTTAATCTTTGTGCAAAGTATTTCGATTCCATTACTCACTAAAATTAATACAAAAAAATGAAACGTTTCCTTCCTTAAAAAATTGGTTGTTTTTGAATAAATTAGGAAAAGAATAAAAAGAGAAGTGGTATTTGAAATCAAAAAAATGAGAAACACGCTCTCACATTGTTTCTCATTTCATTTGGTGGTCCAACTAGGGATCGAACCTAGCACCTTCCCGATAACTGAGTATCGGGATGCTCTAACCGAATGAGCAAAAATTCTATTCAAAAAAAAAAGAGAAACCCGCTCTCACATTGTTTCTCATTTCATTTGGTGGTCCAACTAGGGATCGAACCTAGCACCTTCCCGATAACTGAGTATCGGGATGCTCTAACCGAATGAGCAAAAATTCTATTCAAAAAA
>JANNWW010000162.1:0-5329 GCA_031409255.1 Crocinitomicaceae bacterium | reverse complement strand
GAGAATAACTTTTTTCGACCTATGCCTAGGGGCAGGTCCAAAAGTTATTTCCCATTTTTAAGCCTATCGTAAACCATTAGTGAAAATGTTCAATACTTAACTTGAACTAAAAGCTGTCCGAAAGATGGGGAGTAGTATATACCACTCCAAATTCATTAAAAAGTTGAATTGTTAAAGGAGTAGAATTTGAATAACCAATTATCGTAATTTGATTTCGAAAAATCAAAGAAATAGCCCACTTTTTTAAGTGAGCTATTCTTTTAATATTGCTTCACAGCAATTTGTTTGATGATTGTATCTAAATACGGAACAGATTCTGAGGGCCACCAAGGGGTATTGTGTTTATTAAAACACATACGTATAGTATCATTTCTCCATTTGTTATCATAAATTCCTCCACTAGATGAATTGAATAACGACCAAGATTTATTGTTTTTATCTTTAGTAGGAAAAGGACTAACAAAACCAATTAAATTCTCAGGTAAATTCGTTGATTGAGATCTGGTATAAACAAAATCATTGTCAAAATTTAAAAACTTTAGAGTGTCAGGGCTTGATAATGAAAATGGAATATGAATTATATCCATTTCATATAAATAACTACCTAAACTATCATAAACTTTATATTTACCTTTTACTTTTTCCCAAATTGTTCTATTATCTTTAAATAATGGTGTTATATCCTTAGTACAGGAGAAAAAAATCATCATAAAAAACAAATATAAATACCGAGGTTTCATAGTTTTACAAATTTTTTCAGAATATACGCATTTTCAGTATAAATTCTACAATAATACGAACCAGCTGCTAAATTAGTAATATCAATTGTATTACTTTTTAAGGTTTCTTTTTTATAAATTACCACTCCAAATTCATTAAAAAGTTGAATTGTTAAAGGAGTAGAATTTGAATAACCAATTATCGTAATTTGATTTCGAAAAATCAAAGAAATAGCCCACTTTTTCAAGTGAGCTATTCTTTTAATATTGCTTCACAGCAATTTGTTTGATGATTGTATCTAAATACGGAACAGATTCTGAGGGCCACCAAGGGGTATTGTGTTTATTAAAACACATACGAATGGTGTCATTTCTCCAAGTATTATCATAAACACCACCACTGGATGAATTAGACAAAGACCATGATTTATTGTTTATGTCTTTTGATGGGAAAGGTGAAAGAAAGCTTAGATACTTAAATTCTGAATATTCGTCATATACAGATGATTGATACCTTGAATAAGAAAAATTATTATCAAAATTTATTATAATTAACGAGTCAGGACCAACAGAATAATTCACAACATATTTTAGTTCCAAAACATAGAGATAATTTCCAATGGAATCATATACATTATATTTTCCCGATATTCTTTGATCAATCGGAATAGGTTCTTCTTTTGGGACCTTATCTTTAGTACAAGAAAACACAACTAATACTAAAATCAGAAAAGTTGAAAATCTCATAATACAATAAATTCTTTAGTTATAATTTGATTGAAAGTTTTAATCTTAATGTGATAATAACCTGGACTAAAATGTTTGATATTAATCATATTTTCCTCAATAGTATAATTACCTTCCATATTTTGTCCCAATGAATTTAGAATTTCAAATTCATAATCCTTGTTATTAAGTCGATCAATTCGAATAAAATCATATGTTGGATTTGGAAATATAGTAATTTCTTGATTTCTTTCCAAATGATTTTCTGAATTCAATGTAGAACTCTTTACTCCTGAAATTGATTTATTTCCTCCAGTAATAACAGATACCCAAGTTTGATACAGTTCTTCACTTCCTCCACATCCATATAATATTAAATTCACCTTAAAGGCTCCATCATCTCCATCATTATAAAAAACACCATCCCACTCATCTCTATTTCCATAACCATCCCAAAAAATGGTTGAATGAGAAATTGGGTTGTTTGATGCTTTAGAAAAAAATCCACAACAACCTTGGTTTTCTTCATATTTTTCGTAAACAAGATCACCACTATTTTCCCCCTCAATCATTAATTTATAAGCACGAGCGTTGTATGCACAATAAGGATTATCCGTATCAAAAGCTTCCCATATAAAACCTGAACTTGAAGTTACAATTAAATCAGTTAATGGTAAATCAATAGTAAAACCGGTAAAGTCTTCGCAACAGTCATCACAATTTGATAAACATGTAGATTGATCAATAGTTGCCTCAAAATTGCTTCCAGATTCAAAAAAAGGACCTAATTCAATGTATTCTCCAGCTTGAAAAAGTACATTAACATCTCCTACAACAACTTCCTCATTAAAACCTGCAAAAATACACTTAGCAGCTTTCGTTTCTAATGGTAAAGGATATGTTGTAGGGGTTCTATTTTCAAACTCAACACAGATATCACAAACTTCACAAATAACATTTACAGTAAAAACAAATTCGGCCCCCTTATTTTCACACACATTCTCATCTGTTGTTGTAACTGTAAATGTATAAGAACCCAATGGTAAGCTTGGAAGTGCTCCAAAACCTGCGTTTAAGGAAAAATAAAAACACCTATATTACTAGATGGATAAGAGTTGCTAAAAAAAATAGGTGGTATAGAAGGGTCTATTATAAAGTTGTCAATTTCCTCATTACTATTGTCATTAAATAAAGTTGAAGTAAAACTAATCTGTTGTCCTTGATTCACATAAGCCGTATATTCTCCTGTTCCATTTATCCCATCCATCCATGGGGCAACATTATTGGGGTCGTGAACAGTTAAATTGATGTATTCTGTTACATCACATCCTAATAACGTTATTGCTGTTACAGAATATAAGGCAAATGGAGGATTTGGAATGACTTGAGCAGTTTTTAATCCTACACCATTTTGTCCTGAACTCCATGAATAAGTCCAGCCATTGTCACCAGTGACTTCTAAATTTAAAGGCGTGTTTCCACAAACTGTTAGATTTGTATTTAGAAAACTTATTTGTGGGTCCTCAAAACAAAAAGTTGTTGTTGCAACATCTGTACATGTTCCGTATAAAGTTAGTTCGACTTCGTAACACGCTCCAGGTTGAAGAAAACTCAAGTGAGGAGTTGCATCAAATGTTGATGCCGTACCAGTAATAAATCCCGAATTATATACCTCTTGAACTCCATTTAAAAAGATTTTCCATTGATATTCAGCTTCATTTGATGAAGAACTCCCATCAATTATTACATTATCTCCAACACAATAGGTGTTCTGCGGAATTGTTAAAGAAGCATTTGGAAATGTAAAATCTGTAACATCTAAAACTTCCACATCATCTATCGAAACTAAAATAGTTTCTGGAGATCCTGAACTTCCGAAAGGACCTATTGAAACAAAATGAGCTGCGTTTTGACTTGCAACAAAACATCCCTCAGCTTTAACCCATTGAGTTGAATTAACATTAACACTGATTGTAGGAATAGTTGTTGACAAAGAAGAAGTTGAAGGAATATTTGGTGACAATAACAGGCCGATATTAATATCTGTTCCATTTGTAGGTTCATAATCTTTTCTAACCCAAAAAGTTACTTTATATGTATGTCCTGCAATGAGAGGTGTAGTATTCCCATAACAAAATTCAGTCCAACCACTTGGTGTAGCTCCAAGGCTTCCTGCTCCAACTCCAGTTCTTAAAGGTCTATTAACGAGTGGAATTAGGTCACAAGAGCCTAGTAAATTGTGCCATCCTGTTGCATATTCTATTGAATAATAATCAGAACCAGCTGGAGCAGAAACGTCTTGCGACTCGAAGCCTCCATTAATCATTTGAGCTATCGAAATATTGTTTGTTAAAAACAAACAAATTGTAAAACGAAAAAATATCTTTTTCATAATAAATAGATTTATTAAAGTGAGTATTCTATTTATTTGTAGCTTCAAATTCGGCCATTTTTGACTTCAATGCTTCAATCTCTTTGTTTTGTTGAATCAAATAAAGAGTTAGTTCCTCTACTTTTTCCATCAAAACTTTATTCATTTCCATTACATCCGTTCCGTTTTCTTTTAATTCTTTTTCTGAAGGAACATTTGGCAAGTGTTTCTCTTGTTTCACAAAAGCTTCAACTTCATTCAAAGGCATTAATTTGTAGGTTGGTTCAAAAACGTAATCTGCCCAATTGTCTGTATCTAATTTAATTCTACGCGCTCTTAACATTCCATTTGCTTCTAATTGAAGAATCTTTTGTGTAGGGCTATTAATAGTCAATTGTCCATTTGGTTCCAAGTGGAAAGAGTTATTTGTTCCATTATTAATATTCATCTGACCATTTGCATTCAATTGAAACGCAGTATAGTTAAGTGTAGGGTTCACAACTTTAATTATTTCAGTTGTAGTATTGTCAAATTCTGCATAAATCAATTTTTGAAAGTTGGAAGTGTTTCCAAGATTGTTGACTTGTATCGAAGCGCTGTTGTCAATATTTTTTACATAGAATCGAGAAAAAAGATTTTTATCTGCACCAATAGATAAACTTTCTAACCAAGAATGACCTAGTATTCGTGCCTTTCCATTTACTGTTAGCAAATGGGAAGGAACATTTGTTCCGATTCCAACATTTACATTTGGACATTCTGAAAATATTTTATAAGGTCCATTGAACCAAGTTGGTGCAGCAACGTAAGCTGGTCCACAAGACGTTGGCGGAGGACTAGATGGTTTATAAGATGCTCCAGATATATTTTCAATACTTGTTTTTTCAACTTTACCAGTTGATTCATTATAACTTAAAATAAAAGAGGGGTTTACTTCATCATTAACTTGAGGTAAAAACACGTCATTTCTCAAATACACACTCCCATTCACATCCAATTTTCCTTCAGGTGCTTCTGTTCCAATTCCTACTTTTCCAGAATTAGAACTGTTAATAATGGTGTTCTGCAATAACGAAGACATTGAATTAATATACAAAGGTGTACTAAAAGACGCTAGTTCATTGCGTGTACCATCTGCAGGATTATATCCCTCCATTAACATACCTGTATTTCTAAATAACAATCGATCACTTGCAATAGCAACATCAGAAATAATGACTTTTTGAGTTGTAATTGTTCCATTAAAAACGCCATTACCATTTACTTCTAACATTTCTATTGGCAATAAAACGCCAAGACCTAATTTATTAGTAGAAGACAATTGATTTGTTCCATTTAAAACAAAATAAGAAGAGGAAGGTAGTGTTCCAAATGTTCCGTTCCCCAATAAAACTTGATTTGTTGTTCCTGGAAAAGTTGTTCGTTGAAGTTGACCACTTGAATTAGTTGTTAAAAAACCTGTTCCAGTTGCTCCTAAACCAGTAAATGTAAACTGACCAGTTTGAGAAATTCT
>JANNWW010000161.1:0-22487 GCA_031409255.1 Crocinitomicaceae bacterium | reverse complement strand
TCCTTTTGTTCCTCCATGAGGAGAAAGCATAGCGTTTGAATTGTAAAAATCATTGAAATTTCCAATTGTGATGAATCTTTCAGTACCATCGGCTATAAATATCCATTCAAAATACATCCAATTAGCAGTATCATTAATATGAACCCCACATGGTGTTACAAATTGAGGAACTAGATTTGTTAGAGGTAATGTAGTTGTATAATTAGTATATGCTGAATTTGAAAGGAGTATTCCGATTTTATCAACCCATGTGCATTGTAGATATCAGCTCCAATTGGGCAGTTTGAAATAATTTCAAAACTTCCGTTAAAGACTAAATTTTGCTGGCCAAAACTGAATTTGAAAAATAAAATTAAAAATAAATATAAAACAGACTTTATCAATTGATAAGTTTTTTTGTTATTTATCCTTTACCAAGCCAAGGAACATAGGCTACACTTTCAAAGTTGTTGTCTGACTTTCCAAGTATCTTACCCAAAGATACAAAAGAGTTGAAGAAGTTGGATTTTCTGTTTTGTAGTTTTAAGAATTTGTTGCTTAAATACAAATAAGTTGAAAATATATACAACTTTATTTTGTAAACAATTTTTGTTTTTTGTGTGTGCAAAAAGAAGCGGAGAATTTTAAGCAACTTTTCAGTCTAATAGGGCAAAGAATTACTCATTTTCGAAAATCGAAACAGATGACACTTGAACATCTGGGTTTTGAAATTGGCTTAGATAAATCTGCTATGCACCACATTGAAAAAGGAAAACCAATAACCATGACAACTTTCTTCAAAATTGCAAAAGCGCTCGAAATTAAACCTGAAGTTTTACTGCTAGAATTTCAACTCCCAAATGGCCAAGATTTGTTGGATTAACTTAATTTCAAAATAATCAAAATCTATCCGTACCTTTGCGCCGAAGTTCAATAGCTAACTTCTCTGCTTTAGTGCGTTGTAAAGTGCAACACCGTGACAATTAAAGCAGAATACCTTACAAAAAAATACATGTCATTTGAAAAATTAAATTTGAGTGAACCTGTTCTGCAGGCACTGAGAGAAATCAATTACACCACACCAACCCCAATTCAAGCTCAATCTATTCCGGAATTATTAGCAGGAAAAGACCTATTCGGTTGCGCGCAAACAGGAACCGGTAAAACAGCAGCTTTTGCCTTGCCAATTATTGAACATTTAAGCAAACAAACAGAATTTACGGGTAAACGCCCAATTCGTTGCCTAATTCTTGCCCCAACGCGTGAATTAGCAATTCAGATAAACGATAATTTCAGAGAATACGAAAAATACACAAAAATTCGTTCAGTGGTAATTTTCGGAGGTGTGAAACAAGCAAAACAAGTGAACCAGTTAAGCGCCGGTGTAGATGTTTTAATTGCAACACCCGGTCGTTTACTCGATCTTATGAACCAAGGTTTCATTAACTTATCGCGTATTTCACATTTTGTGTTAGACGAAGCAGACCGCATGCTCGACATGGGTTTCATTCACGACATTAAACGCATTTTGCCAAAATTGCCAAAGGAAAAACAGAACATTTTCTTCTCGGCAACCATGTCGCAAACAATTATGCAATTGGCCGGAACAATATTAAACGACCCGGCTAATGTGCGCGTTACACCCGTTTCTTCTACGGCTGAAATTGTTCAACAATCTGTTTATTTTGTTGAAAAAGAAGAAAAACGTGCCTTTTTAAAGCAACTCATCAAGAAAGAAAATATTGAACATGCACTTGTTTTTACGCGCACAAAACACGGTGCAAATCGGGTAGCGAAAGAATTAAATAAAATAGGTGTTGTTGCTGAAGCAATTCACGGAGATAAATCTCAGCCGCAACGCGAAAAAGCACTAAGTGGTTTTAAAGACAGAAAGGTAAATATTTTAGTTGCAACAGATATTGCTTCTCGCGGAATAGATATTGAGGATTTATCTCACGTAATCAATTTTGAAATTCCTGAAGTAGCAGAAGCTTACGTTCATAGAATTGGAAGAACTGGCCGCGCTGGAAAAGATGGAATTGCAATTTCACTTTGCTCGAACGACGAAAAAGCATATTTAAAAGGCATCGAGAAATTGATTAATCAAACAATTCCGAAGCTTACTTTGTAAGGAGAATCTCAATAAAATTCTTAAATAAAAAAAGCCATTTCATTTGAAATGGCTTTTTTGCTATTCTATTTTTTTGAATGTTATTGCTTGATTATTTTTGCTGTGTTCATTGTTCCATTAACCGAAATTGACACCTGATATGTTCCAGCCGAAACAGCTCCGTTAGCATCATTTGTTCCATTCCATTCGAAAGGAGTAAATGCGTCTTCAATTGTTTCGTTTTTCGCAATTACTTTTACCAAAGTTCCAAGCATATCGTAGATATAAATAGTTACAATGTCGCCACTATTTACTTCAGGCATAATTGTTACAATATCACTAAACGGAACCGGATGAATTGAAATGCCAGTTGTTTGTTTTTGAATTTCTTCAATACTTGCAGACATCAATACTTCTAAATCATACAATTCATCTCCAGTTTGGTAAGGCAAGAAGTGAGAATAAACTAATAACATTTCATCACTAGTTGATTCACCTGCAAAAACCATAGATGCTGTTGTATTATGATATGATGCATCTGCTTTAATGATAGAACCTGTAGGTAGTTTAATCGGGTTTTTAAAGAAGTAAAAATCTTGCCAATGAAAATCCCACTCCGGAACATTGATAAATTTAAGGGTGTCTTGTGCTGCATCTAAACCATATACTTTCATGCTTTGACCAATCAAATGCATGTGAGGGAAAACACTTAAAATTGTATAATTACTGGTTGTTGTTCCTGAATTTGGGTAAGTTGCAGTATAGTCCATAATGGCACCTGCAGGAATTGCCAAAGACCAGTTTTGAAGAATTGGTGCTGCGGTAACTTGTCGAATTCCGGGTTCTCCAATCGGATAAAAATGCAGAATTACTTTTGTACTGTCGTATTGTCCAAAACTTCCGTCGGGATAATGCATCGCGAAAACTAAATTTGAGTTGGCGGGTGCTGTCATTCCTAATTTAAAACCTGGGGCAGAAGGGAAAACAATTGGTGAAGAACCGGGTGTATAGCCATGAATGAGTGTTGTGCTAACTGTTGCTGGTCCGGCGCAATCTCCTCCAACTGTGTCTGTTGGGTAATTCGCAGCAGCATCCACATAAATTAAAGCATGATGAACAATTCCTCTGTTTCCGGGAATCACTTCAATTGAACGGATTGTGCGGTTAACAGTTAAACCTGTTGGAACAGAAATACATACATAATCATCGAAGCCATTTGCCTTACTCATGTATGTAGGCATTTGCAAAGTTAAATCGCCATTGCCAAGAATTGCACCATCGTTCCAAATTGGTGGAGGAGGAGTGTTTGCTGAAATTCCTTCGGGTGAACCACCTGCAATCCACGATAAAATAGTTGATTTTTCAGTTGTACTTAAAGATTTTGAATGCGCATATTGTTGGTAATTTTCGTCTGGCGGATAAGGCGGCATTTCTTCACTGCTAACTGCCGTTTGAATTAAAGCTGCTAGCGGACTAGTTTCAGAATACGTAACCATTGGTATTGGAGCAATTCCTCCGGTTCTATGACAGCCTGAACACTTGTTGTAGAAAATTTGTGCTACATCTGCGCTCCAAGTTTGTGAAAAGGCTGCGCTTGATGTGAGTAATGTAATTAGTAAGTATGTGATTTTCATATAGTTTTCTTACAAATATAGAATAATTCATCAATAATCATATATAAATGTATTTAAAAATAAATCTCTAATTTGAGTTGAAACTAAAAAAAGGAGTCAATTTGACTCCTTTTTTTTAGTAGTTATAGGGTTTAAAACTTTTATTTTATAATGGTTAATCGCTTTAAAATTTGTTGATTTTCCGTAGAAATTTTAACAAAATAAACTCCGCTTTCGAATGCACTTGTTGAAATTTGTTTTTCCTTCCCAAGGAAATGATCGCTGTAAACCAATTGTCCGGCAGTATTAAGAATTTCAATTTCAATTGTGGTTTCGAATGAAGATACAAGTGAAACATATTGGTTAGCCGGATTTGGATACAAATTGAATGAAATAGTTTGTTCATTAATTCCCAGGCAAGCATCAACTTCAACCAGTATTGAATCACTCAAAACACATCCGTCTGTTGAAGTTGCAGTAACGAAATAGTTTCCACCAACTAAAATTTGAATCGTATTTGTTGTTGCGCCAGTGTTCCAAAGAATAGCTGTAGCAGAGCTAGTTACATCCAAATTCAAAGGGAAATAATTTTCACACACCAATGTGTCAGATCCCGCATCTATTGTTGGAGAATTGAAAAATGTTACTTCAATTTGCGCATTTTCAGAACAACCAGCAGCATTTGTTACTTCTAAACTAATTGTTGCAGTTTGGTTTACATTAATCGTTTCAGTTGTTTCACCCGTAGACCAATCATACGTATCTCCAATAATTGAATTTGAGTTTTCTAGGGTAACAGGTAAATTTTCAGGACAAACTGATTGATCTGAACCTAAATCTACAATTGGTAGCGCATTAAAAGTAATAGAAACAGTATCTAAACCAACACAACCATTGTTGTCGACCACTTTTAAGTTGTAATCTCCGCTTGTCGTAACAGAAATTTGTTGAATACTGTCTGTTCCATTCCAAATATATTCCACTAAAGGATTATTTGATGCCGCATCTAATAAAATGGGCGCTTCGTCTGCACAGTATTCTGTATCTGTTCCGGCTAATGCAATCGGTTTTTCTAAAACACTTACACTTACTGAGTCAATTGAACTACAAAAATTAGAATCCACTCCGATTACAGTATATGTCTGAATTCCAACTGCTTGATTGAAAGGAATTTCGTCGATCACTGAACCAGACCACACAAGAGAATCTGCACCAGTTGCATTTAAAGTGATGCTTTCGTCTTCACAAATAGAAATTGCTGTTCCTGCTTCTGTTATTGGCAAAGCATGAACCTGAACACTAATTGTATCATTAGCTGAACATGTTGTGGTAGCATCAGTTCCGATTACTGAATAACTCAATAAAACGCTTGTTGCAGGAGCAGTTGACGTAATTATTGCTGATGTTGCGTTTGTGTTCCATAAATAACTATTCGCTCCTGAAGCTGTTATAGAAATGGTTTCTCCGCTACAGATTTCAAAATCGGTTCCTACGTTCACGTTTGGCAAGGCATGTAAACTTAAGTTGAATGAAGACGATGTGTCTATACAATTTAGGTTCGTATTTGCAACTCTAACGGTGTAAGGTCCGGCTAAACTTGCAACTAAATTTGTATTCGTTTGGCTTGCTAAAACTTGGTTATTTAGCAACCATTGGTAACTCACAGTCGAAACGGTTCCAACCGAAAGAGTTGTGTTGCTTTCTGGACAAATAATAGTTGTAGCTGCAGCAATTTCAGCTCCCGAAATTTGGGCACATGTGTTCATTGTGTAGATTGATAAAGTAGAACTTACTTCGTTTGCTAAAATCACAATGTCTTTTCCATTCGGAGAATCTGCAGCCGTAATCGTCATAATTCCCTCAGCTCCTAAATCCGGACCTGAAACACTTGTTGAACGGTTGTTTTGATAGCCAACATAAACGGGGCTGTTCGGATTGGAAACATTAAAAATTAGTACTCCACCAATTCGCTCTAGGGCAACAAAAGCATAGGTGTTTCCATTAAATTCATGAATAGAAATTCCTTCTGGTTCTGGTCCCTTATCGTCACTTCTGTTTTTTATTGCAGGAACTCCTGTTGAATTTGAAGCATTGAAAATTGCACCAAATGTGGGGTGATTTGCAGTAATTTGTTCAATCAAATCTTTTGAATCGAAAACCAAAGCTCCGGTAGTTGCATTCCAAATACTGAAAGAGCGACCTCCCATAACATGTAATTCATCGTAATCTCCGTCTCCATCTGTGTCGCCAGAAAATTTCAAAGCACTTAAACGACCTAAGAAGCGGTTGTTTCTAAGAATGTTTTGATCTGGAAAAGCAGTTGCGTCTAATAAACCTGTGAATGTAGCCGACGAGATTCTGTTTGCATCTATTACTGTTCCAAACTCTCTTGAATCGCCTTCGTTTGCTGTAAATAAATAGTTTTGACCTGCAATTGTTTTGTAAGTCATACCATCTGGCATAAACGCTCCTTTAATTGGCAAGTCGCCAGTTATTAAAACGCTACCACTTTGGTCTGAGGCATCTAATGCATTATTTGAACCTGCTCCGTAAGCAGAATAACCCAAGGCCGTTAAGGAAATGATTGCGTTAGTTGCAAGATCTATTTTCAATAAGGCATTGTTTTCTTGTAGTGTAATAAAAGCAGTTGAATTATCTTCTGAAACTGAAATGTATTCAGGTTCTAAATCTTGTCCAACAGTTGCGCTGGTAGTAAAAACACGAATTCCGAGCGCACGTAAAGCCATTGCTTGTCCGTCGAAAAATGATAAGTTAATTGTAGTTTCAGAAGCATTTGTTAAGTTGGTATATCCTGCACTCAGGTCAATTACTGAAACACTTCCAACCGGATCTACTGAATAATCTGAACTAGGTTCGCCTTCATTTGCGGTTAAAATTTTTGTGTAATCTCTGTTGAAAGTAATCATGTCTGGCATGGCTCCAACTTCTACCTGACTGATAAAGTTTCCGTTGTAATCTAGGAAAACAACTTTTCCATTCGCTTGTGCTGGAACACTTTCAACCGCAAGTGCAATAACACTGTCGTGAGAAGTAACAGAGTTAATGTTTCCATAAACTCCAATTGGAATACTTGAAATTAAAACAGGTGAACTTGGAATTGAGAAATTGACGATGTCTAATTTTGCACCAATACTATTAGCAATATACAAACGATCTACACTTGGGTCGAAGGAAACGATTTCAGCAGAGTTCGTTCCAGCTACTCCGTTTGAAAAGCTTGTTAAGAAATTAAGGTTTAATTCATTTGTTGGAGCTGGAGCAACATAATCGTTGTCGCGAATAAATATAATTTGATAATTATCTGTGAGTGAAATTAATGCGTTTGAACCACTATTTATTTTAACTATAATTCGCTCAGCTTTTTCAGCCAATGCATCGTCAAGAATTGTAATTGGAACTTGAGTAATTCCATTGGTGTTTGCCGGAATGGTAACTGTATTTGTCCAAGTATAATCACTGTTTTCTGTTGCATTAGAATAAGAAGAAAGTGTTAAAGTTAAGTTTACTGCACTTGCATTTGAATTAGAAGTTGTAATCGGAATATTTATTATTCCAGCGTTTTCATTTACGACTTGAAAATTGGAAGCAGCTGGAATTGACACATTGGTTGCACCTTCAAAAGTAACATTGTCAAATCGCCAAGTTCCGCCAGTAGCAATTGTTGTAGGAACAGAAGTTTGTCTGAATTCAGTTGTTGCTTGATAATTTGCTGCAAGAATACGAACGCCAAAATTTGGGTTGTTATTTGCTGCTGGAATAGTAGAGAAATTTACAGATATTCTTCGGTATTGGTCGCCAACACCATTGTTCTGAAAACGGCCAGTATTCAAAGTACCGTTGCAATAGCGAGAATTAAGATCTGTCATGTTGAAATTTACCCATGTAGTTCCGTCTGTTGTATATTGAACTCGAACAGTGTTTGTTGCAGTGTTCGACCAACGTTGATCCCATGTAAATTGAATATTTTGAAACCCAACTGTTGAACTCAAAAACTGAACCCCACTACTTTCATTTGTTAAACCGGGGTTTGCAGTGAATGCCCATGCTCCGGGGTTTGTTCCGTTTTGTGCGCCACAGCCATTGTTTATGATTGGATCCATACCTGTTGCCGCTGCAACAACTGCCAACGAACCAACAATTGATGAGGTTCCATTACCAATGTCGGCTGTTGTGCTAGTAGGAGCGCCTACTATTGAATTGTTATTCCAAACTCCTATTAAACTTTGCGCCATTAGCTGAAGTTGAATAAAAGTGAAGGAAAGAATTAGAATCAAAGAATTTTTCATAGTTAATTTATTTTCTACAAAAGTCCTCTTGGCAAGTCAAATTAGTATCTCTTTAAAATGAACATATTGATTTTAAATTTTGATTTTAATATGAATAAAATGATGTTAAAATGAATTCAATCTAACACAAAAAAAGAGATAAACTAAAGTTAAAATGAAATTTGTTAAGTTAAAAATTCAGGTCTTAGAATTGGGTTTGTCTTATTTTTCATCCGAATTACAATTGCATATATAAAGCATAAAACACGAATTAACTAATCATTTTTTTCTTGCAATTGATAAATATTAAAACGAATTTTATCAAAAAAAACAATGCATTATTTTTCGCTTTCAGAACTTCCTTCCGTTTCGAGTTATATTTTACCAATTCGTTCAAGTGAACTAGAAAGTTTCAAAGAAGTTCTAACATCTATTCCTTCATGGAACATGCTTTCTATTTCTGAGAAAGAAAGTTTTTTGTTAAATATGCAAGATGAAAAGATAGTTTTACATTATTCGTGGGTGAAGCAATTGCCAGAATTAGATAAATTACTTGTTTCGGGCGAGTTGAAAGAGAACTTCAGCGACAAGGTTGGGATTATGCAAAATGCTTTTTTTACAGAATTTAAACAGTTCATTACTCCTTTTTTATATCCAATTTTAGTAAAACATTTTGAAGAAAAAAAAATCAATCATTTGTTGAGCTACGCGGTTTTACTTTCAGATTTTCAACAAGATGAGGTGCAGAATTTCGCAAAATCTGTTTTAGATAATAAACTAAATCCGGTTAAACAAAAAATTTCAGTTGCTAAAAAAGACACAGATATTCACGTGTTACTTGAAAAAGAAATTGACGCAACTACCTGGCAATTAATTAATTCATTCAACAATCGGTTTTATGCTGTTAAAACTGCTTGGGTAGAATATTTGATTCAATTGGCACATCATCCTAAAAGTTCGAAACGTTTGCTGTTGTATTGTGTGCATAAAATGAGCTCAATTGAATTAAAAGAAGCGCATACCATTCAAGTAAATAAATTAGAACGAGACATTATATCTGGTGTTTATCAGTTCGATAAAAATGTGATGCCCTGGGGAAGAACCATTGCAATTTCGGCAACAGTTTTATTGATTTTAGCTTTCTGTGTGGGAATATTTTTTTACGAACCAACTGCCGAATTCCAGCCAAAACAACAAGAAACATCCTTTATGCACCTCTCTCAAAAAGAGCGCGATAAGATTTCAACTCTGCTTCAAAAAGAAAAAGAAATGCGAAAAATGAATCAAGAAGAACTGCGCATAGACTCGAATATTCCGTTTATCGGTGAAGAATTGGTTTTACGTAAAAATTGGACCAATGAGCGTTTTGAAAAATTATACAGTGCTTGGTCGCAAACAGATTCGGTAATTTATTCAACTACGTTTGGTTCGTCTAAAAGATACTTGAGGCCTTACAATGGAACAAGCAATTTGCGTAAAAAAACTTCGGGAGTAGCTACCTATTTTAGAAACGAAACAACGCAATCTGTTCTAGTCATTGTTTTCAAAGATGAACGAAAAGAACAAGTTTATTCAACTTACATTAGTTCGAAGGAAAACGCAAAAATTGTTCTTTCAGAAGATGAAATTTTGCTGGTATTGCCCGGTTCATCTATTAATGAAAATGCAAAGGCGAACGAACTGCCTTTCAATGAAATTGACCACAAGTTTTTTGATAATTTAAGTCTTTCCTTTCAAGTAAAACAAAATCCACCCAAAGAAATAAAACTTATCTGGGAAAATTTAGGGGGCAATGAGTTTTATCTGGTAGATATTTACAGTGCGCTAATTAAAATGTGACAGTTGTTCTTTAATTTCCTTTTTATTCAGTTTACACAAAACAACAAGAGAGCTACAATTTGTACCTCTCTTGTTCCAACCTAAACTACTACTACTTATGAAAACTATTCTCTATTTATTAAAAAAATGATACATTATTACTATAAAATCATCTAACAAAAGAGTTATATCAAAGAAACGTATTTCATCTTAAATTGTTGCGCATTTCACCTATTTTAACACCTGCTTTTTACTGTGTGGTATGTTTTTCTGAGTGAACGGATGGTTTGGTAATTCGTTTTAGTAATTTTTTAGCTAAAAATATAATTCTATACCAACTAGCTAGATTTTATAGTTTATTAACGCTTATTTATTTACCAATATTAGTTGAATACTCTTATATTTGCGCCCTCAAACTTGAACGACACAAGTAAAAGAAAAATTTAATGAAAGTAATCGAACATTTAAACCAAGCGAAAGACACGCTTTTTTCCTTCGAAATTTTACCTCCATTAAAAGGAGCCAACATTCAATCTATCTATGATGGAATTGATCCGGTGATGGAATTTAAGCCCAAATTTGTAAATGTAACCTATCACCGCGAAGAATTTCTTTACAAAGAACGCGAAAATGGCTTGCTCGAAAAAATAGCAATTCGCAAACGCCCAGGAACAGTTGGGATTTGTGCTGCGATCATGAACAAGTATCAAGTTGATGCAGTTCCGCATTTAATTTGTGGCGGATTTTCGAAAGAAGAAACAGAAAATGCACTTATCGATTTGCAATTTTTAGGAATAGATAATGTTTTAGCACTTCGAGGAGATTCAATTAAAACAGAAGCAACTTTCCGTCCACACCCTGAAGGACATAAATATGCCGTTGAATTAATTGGTCAAGTAACTGAAATGAATCAGGGGAAATATATAATGGACGATGTGCAACTTGCACCAACAGATTTTTGCATTGGCGCAGCTGGTTATCCTGAAAAGCATTTTGAAGCCATGAATCTAACAACAGATTTGAGGTATTTGAAAGACAAAGTAGATGCAGGAGCAGAATATATTGTTACTCAAATGTTTTTCGACAATAAAAAGTTTTTTGAATTTGTAGATGCCTGTCGCGAAATGGGAATCACGGTTCCAATTATTCCCGGCTTAAAACCTATTTCAACACTTAACCAAATTACTTTCCTTCCAAAAGTTTTTCACATAGATTTGCCAGATGATCTTGCAAAAGAATTAATTAAATGTAAATCTAATGCCGAAGTGAACCAAGTTGGAATAGAGTGGGGGATTCACCAATCAAAAGAACTAAAAAAAGCAAATGTTCCGTGCATTCATTATTACACCATGTCTAAATCAGACACTGTTAAAGCAATTGCACAAGAAATTTTTTAATATGAAAAAGAACACACTTCTACTCCTTTTTGCATGTGTCTTGAATTTTGTAAACGCGCAAGATTTAAAACTTACAAATGCGTTAGTTGTTAGTCACATGGACAAACAACAAGACCGTTTTTCACTTGAAATTGCTTGTTCAGAAGTTTTGGCAAATGCTGGAATAAAAAATGGCGTTTCACTAAATATTTTGAAACAAGGCGGAGATCCACAAGTTTTATTGACCGATTCAATTACGCAAATTCTTCAAGCAAAAGGATTGAATACGCTCATGCTCGTTTCTGTTCGCGGTTACGATAAGCGCTTCAATAAATCGGAACAAGCCATTTCTTTAGCCGAAGATTTAGCAACAGATAATTTGTTTCCAATTTATAAAGAAGACATTGTTTCAGTAAGTTTCGAATTTAACTTTTACAGAGAAGGTAAATTGGTTTATTCTGATGTCTTGAAAATTGGTGGCGCTTCTTCTCGGGATAAAGTTTTGAAGAAATTCCGAAAAAAATTGGCTAAAAAAGTAGCGAAAGATTGGAAATAAAAGTCAAATTTTAAATTCTCGACAGTAAATTATTAAGAGCAAAGAAATTATTTTATGTTCGCTCTTGATAATTGATAATTTATAATTGATATTTATAAAAAGCATATGTCTATCTTTGCGGCATGAAAAACATACGTAATTTTTGTATCATTGCGCACATCGACCATGGAAAAAGTACACTAGCCGATCGTTTATTGCAAACCACCGGAACTATTTCTGATCGTGAAATGAAGGCTCAAGCCCTTGACGATATGGATATTGAACGCGAACGCGGAATCACAATCAAGTCGCACGCAATACAAATGAATTACAAATATGAAGGTCAAGAATACATTCTGAACCTAATTGATACTCCCGGTCACGTAGATTTTTCGTACGAAGTTTCGCGCTCAATTGCAGCATGCGAAGGTGCCCTGCTAATTGTAGATGCGTCGCAAGGAATTGAAGCACAAACCATTTCCAACCTTTATTTGGCATTAGAACACGATTTGGAAATTATTCCAATTTTAAACAAAATGGACCTTCCGGGTGCAATGCCTGAAGAAGTTACAGACCAAATTGTTGAATTAATTGGCTGCGACCCAAGCGATGTAATTCAAGCTTCCGGAAAAACAGGTTTAGGTGTTAACGAAATTTTAAAAGCAGTTATTGAACGTATTCAAGCTCCAAAAGGAGATGAAAACGCACCGCTTCAGGCAATGATTTTTGATTCAGTTTTTAATCCGTTCCGTGGAATTATTGCTTATTACAGAATCAAAAATGGCATCTTGAGAAAAGGAGACAAAGTTCGTTTCCTCAATACTGGAAAAGATTATTTTGCAGATGAAATTGGTATTTTGAAAATGGATCTTAGTCCAAAAACCGAAATGCGAACCGGCGATGTTGGGTATATTATTTCTGGAATTAAGCAAGCAAAAGAAGTAAAAGTGGGCGACACAATTACCTTGGCTGCAAACCCTTGTTTGGAATCTGTTAAAGGTTTTGAAGACGTTAAACCAATGGTTTTTGCTGGAATTTACCCTGTCGAAACAGATGAATACGAAGAATTGCGTTATTCCATGGAGAAATTGCAATTGAACGATTCCTCTTTGGTTTTTGAGCCAGAATCTTCTGCGGCGCTTGGTTTCGGTTTCCGTTGTGGTTTCCTCGGAATGCTGCACATGGAAATTATTCAAGAACGTTTAGAGCGCGAATTCAATATGACTGTAATTACAACTGTTCCAAACGTATCTTATTTTTGCTACAAAACAAGAGATCCAGAGGCGCAATTTATTGTAAACAATCCTTCTGAATTGCCAGATCCTTCAACAATTCATAAAATTGAAGAACCATATATTAAAGCACAAGTTATCACGAAGTCAGAATATACAGGTCAAATTATGACTTTGTGTATAGAGAAGCGCGGTGAATTGAAAAACCAAGTTTATTTAACACAAGACCGCGTTGAATTAACCTTCGAAATGCCTTTAGCAGAAATCGTTTTTGACTTTTACGACCGTTTGAAATCTGTTTCTCGCGGATATGCATCATTTGATTATCACCCAATTGGTTACAAACAGTCAGATCTTATTCGTATGGACATGATGTTGAATGGCGAGCAGTTAGATGCGCTTTCGGCTTTGGTTCACAGAAGTAATGCCTATGATTTAGGAAAACGAATTTGTGTGAAATTGAAAGAATTAATTCCACGTCAACAGTTCGAAATTCCAATACAAGCTGCAATTGGAGCCAAAATAATTGCCCGAGAAACAATTAAAGCTCTGCGAAAAGATGTAACTGCGAAATGTTATGGCGGAGATATTTCACGTAAACGTAAATTACTAGAAAAACAAAAAGAAGGTAAAAAACGCATGCGTCAAATTGGTAAAGTGGAAGTTCCGCAAGAAGCATTTATGGCAGTTCTGAAACTGAACGATTAATTGAAAGCGAAACATTTTTTTAAAAATTAACGTACAAAATAAAAGGATTTCACTAACTTCCTGATGTGAAAAAAGAATAATGATAACATTTGAACAACTCATTGGCGATTTATTGGTGCAGCACAATTGTGTGATTGTTCCCAGTTTTGGTGGTTTCGTTGCACAACGAATTCCTGCTCAAATGGATTTTGAAAAAGGTCAGATTTATCCGCCTAGAAAAGCTATTTTATTTAATAAGCAATTAATAACAAACGACGGATTGCTGAGTGCCAGCTATGCACAGCGCTTAAATATTCCCTTCGAACACGCACAATCTACACTACAAGCATTGGTGCGTTCTTGGAACGAACAATTGCTAAGTCAAGCACGTATTTCTATTGATCGTGTTGGATTTTTGTACCTCGATGCAGAGCGAAATTTATGTTTCGAACAAGACCGGTTTTCAAATTTATTGATGCAAAGTTTTGGACTTTCAGCGGTTCGTTTTGTGTCTTCTGAAGATGCACAAGCAGCAGAATCGAAAGCAATTGTAGAACAAGTAATACAACAAGAAGAACGCAAGCAAAATCTTTCAGAAGTGAAAGAGGAGCGCGAAGTAAAAATTGTTCACTTAGAATTCAAACCCGATCAAGTTACTACTATACCGAAAGAAGTAAGTGAACAAGTTGAGCAAGAAGAAAAACAAATAAAAGTTATTCCAATTTGGCGTTATGTTGCTGCTGCAGTTCTTTTGCCTTTGGCATTTTACTCTTTTTGGATTCCGATGAAAACAGACGTGTTAGAATCCGGAATTATTTCATTTTCCGATTTCAATCCGTTTAAAAGTTACAAAAAAGGAACTTATTTAGCTCCTGCTCAAAGTTATTCCTCAAAATTTAAAGGACTCGATACAAAAGAAATTCAACTCTCAAATGCAGCTTCCACTTATTCATTGCGCGTTTCTGAAGACGAGTACCTTGAATTAAAAATTGTTGAAGAAACTACTATTTCTGAAAATTCGGAAGACCCAATTATAGAAAATCAATCCAACAAGCCAATTATTTCTCCAAAATTTGTTTCATCTGGAAAAATAATAGTTGGAAGTTACACTTCACTTGCAACAGCTCAAGATTTAATCAATCTTTTGAAAGCAAATGGAATTACTGCAGAAGTAATCGATAAAGAGGGAAAAGTTCGCATTTCGGCTGGAAGTGCTTCTGACGAAATTTTGCGTGCTAAAGTGAAAGCTATGGGCTTAGATTCCTGGACGTTGAGGTAAGTTTAAATTGAAGATTGTAAAAGAATTTATTTCTTATTTAGTATAATTTTGCCTTTAGAACTTTAAATCATTGCATTTTCCCCATTATCAGAAACTCAATGTCTTTGTATTTCAACTCAAATACTTTTCCGAGCACTTCGCTCACTAAATTTCCTTTATAAATATAGACTCCAGCTCTAAAACCAGGTTCTTGGCGAATCAAGTCTTGGCAACCACCATATTCTCCCATCGAATTTAAAATGGGTGCAAAAATATTTGATAGAGCAAATGAAGCTGTTCGTGGAACACGTGAAGCTATATTTGGAACACAGTAATGCGTTACGTCGTGCACTTTATAAGTTGGTTTTTTGTGATTCGTAACCCGAGAAGTTTCAAAACAACCGCCTTGATCAATACTTACATCCACAATCACTGAACCAGGCTTCATGTTTTCGACCATTTCATCTGAAACCACACACGGGGTTCTTCCCAATGGTGAACGAATAGCGCCAATTACTACATCGGCCCTACGAATTGCTTTCGCCAAAACTTTTGGTTGTAAAACGGAGGTGTAAATTCGGTATCCTAAATCGTTTTGTAATCTGCGTAAGCGGGATAAACTACTGTCGAAAACTTTCACTGAAGCTCCTAAGCCCAACGCAGCACGCGTAGCAAATTCTCCCACAGTTCCAGCGCCTAAAATTACTACTTCTGTTGGTTGAACACCAGCAATTCCCCCAAGCATAATTCCTTTTCCATCGTTGTATGAAGAGAGTAATTCACCTGCAATTAGGATGGAAGTGGTGCCTGCAATTTCACCCATGGTGCGCACAATTGGAAAAACTCCCGCTTCGTCGCGGATATAATCCCAGGCAATTGCAGTGATTTTTTTGTCCATCAATTTTTGTAAAATCTCTTTCGGTTGAATACTTAATTGCAGAGCAGAAATGAGTGTAGCACTGTGTTTCATGCAATCTACTTCTTCTTCAGAAGGAGGTGCAACTTTTAAAATGATATTGCAAGCAAATATTTCTTTTGCGGAATAGCAAATTTGCGCTCCAGCTTCCGAATAATCGTGATCAGAAAAGTTGGAGGAAAGTCCTGCTTCTTTTTCCACCAAAACCTCATGTCCGTTTGCAACAAGAAATGAAACTGCTTCAGGAACCAGTGCCACGCGACGTTCTTGAAAACTCGTTTCCTTCGGAATTCCTATTGTTAGATTACCTTTTTTTCGGGAAACTTCCAACATTTCTTCCATGGGCAGCATTTTGCCTTCTTTGAGGAGTTGCTTGAGTATTTCGGGGTTCGTCATCATGGGATTATAGATTTGAAAACGAATATAAGAATTTTTTATGTTTAAAGAAAAGTCATTGTCAATTTGTTGCGAAGAAATTGAAAATAATTCTTTTTCAAGAAATTGACTTTTCCAGTTATTCTAAAAAGCAGCTTTATTTTTTAAATTTCCTCAATCAATTTTTCTAAAAATTCAGTTTCTTTATTTTTATTTAAAGCAGTCAAATATGCACTACCCACAATTACTCCATCACAATTCGAAAACCCGATTTCTTTTTTTTCTTTAGAATCAATACCAAAACCTAGAAAAACTGGAGTTGGGTAGCTTAAGTCGCTAATTTCTTTATATCTACTTAAAAGAGATGCTGTTTGCTCAAATTTAGTTCCGGTAGTGCTGTTTTGTCCGATTAGGTAAACGAAGCTTTTTTTACAGCTACGTGCAATTTTTTGAATGTGTTGGTTACTCGAGCGTGGTGTTACTAGGTGAATTAATGGAACATCAAATTGGTCAAACAGGTCTTTGTATTTGTGTTCAACAATTTCAGAACTTAGGTCTGGAAATATCAAACCTGAAATTTTAAGTTCAAGACATTTTGCTAAAAAACGTTCAAGTCCATAATGCATTACGGGATTAAAATTGCCCATAAAAACCAATGGAATAACTAGTTGATCTCGAATTTCTTCTATTTGCTCAAAAATATGTTCCAGTGTTATTCCATTGGCAATTGCAACTTCACTGCTATATTGAATCATTGGTCCGTCGGCCATAGGATCTGAAAATGGAATGCCAATCTCAATAAAATCAATTCCTTGTTGTTGGAGAAAGAGTAATTGCTGCCCTAAGCTGTTCAGTTTAGGAAATCCGGCTGTTACAAAAATTCCAATCTGTTTTTTATCTTTTTTAAATGGATTCATTTTTCAATTAATTATCTAAATTTAAATACTCTTGATACGTATTCATGTCTTTGTCTCCTCTTCCAGACAAATTAACCACCACAATATCTGTTTCTTTTAAGTCTATTTTATTTAACGCTGCCAATGCATGTGCACTTTCTAATGCTGGAATAATACCTTCTAGTTGACTTAATTCAACTACAGCATCGAGTGCTTCTTGGTCTGTTATAGCAATACTTTTTGTGCGCTCTGATTGAATAGAATGTGCATGTAGCGGACCAATACCAGGATAATCCAATCCGGCTGAAATTGAATGTGGTTCTGTTACTTGGCCGTTTACATCTTGCATCAAGAGTGTTAAACTTCCATGTAGAATTCCCATTTTCCCTAAAATTGAAGTAGCAGCACTTTTACCTGAATTCAAACCTAAACCTGCAGCTTCAATAGCTATTAATTCAACTGATAAATCTGAATAATATTGATAAAATGCTCCAGCGGCATTACTTCCTCCTCCCACGCATGCAATTACTTTTGTAGGTTTATTGATAGATAGGTCTGTTAATTGAAGTTTTATTTCTTTTGAGATAACTTGTTGAAAATGTGCCACAATTTTGGGATATGGATGCGGACCAACCACAGAGCCAATTAAATAATATGCTTCCGGAAAATTAATCCAATGACGAATTGCTTCGTTTGTAGCGTCTTTTAGGGTTTTACTTCCACTTTTTGCAGGTCTTACTTCTGCGCCAAGTAAGCGCATGCGTTGCACATTTGCTGATTGACGTTCCATGTCTTTTTCACCCATAAATACAATACATTTCAGGTTCATGAGCGCACAAACTGTTGCTGTTGCCACACCATGTTGACCGGCTCCTGTTTCAGCTATAATTTCTTTTTTGCCCATGTGTTTGGCTAAAAGAATTTGACCAATGGCGTTGTTTATCTTATGTGATCCTGTGTGGCAAAGATCTTCCCGTTTGAGAAATATTTTTGCGCCATATTTTTCGGAGAGTTTTTTTGAAAAATAGAGTGGAGTTGGTCTGCCGGCGAAGTTTTTCAAGAGATAAATAAATTCATTATCAAAGGCATCGTTTAAACAATATTCATCAAATGCAGCTATTAATTCGTCTATATTAGGTCGTAAAAGTTCTGGCACGAAGGCACCACCAAAATCTCCGTAGAAACCCAAATTGTTGGGTTGATTTATTAAATTGAGTTCGTAATTTTTCATTTTAATTCGCTAATAAATTTTTCAATTTGAGTATAATTTTTTTGTTTCGGTTTTAGTTCAAAACAACTATTTAAATCTAAACCATATAAGTTTGAATGTTTCAAGTGCTTAATTCGTTCAATATCATTCGGACCAATTCCTCCACTTAAAAAAAAGGGTGTGTTTCCTCGGTAATCAGCTATTATATTCCAGTTAAATTGCTTGCCAGACCCTCCTTTTTTTTCACTTTTTGAATCAAAAAGGAAGAAATCAACCTTGTTTTCATATGGTTTTAGCTGATCAAAATCTGCCTCAGTTTCAATGTTGAATGCTTTAATTACAATTGCTTTTTCTGTAAGGGCTAAACATAATTTTGGACTTTCGTTTCCATGTAGTTGAACTACAGATAGCTTTTCTTGAGTAATTAATTTTTCAATATTTACTTGAGTTTCATTTACAAAAACACCTACTTTTTTCTTCTTTGTATCAAAAGTTTTTTCTACATTTCGTACAGATTTTTTGTAGAATATGAATCCCAAATAATCAATTTCATCAATTGAGTTGAGTTTCAGATTTTCGACTGTATCACTGAGTCCACATATTTTTATTTTCATAGGGTAATAAATTGCGCTGTAAGTTGGTGTAAATGATTGTTTCGAATGATGCTTTCACCAATTAAGACAGCTGAAAAACCAAGTGTTTCAAGAGTAAATATTTCTTCAGAAGTTTTTATTCCAGATGCCGATATTAAGGGTGTTTCTGGATTTGATGTACGAAGAATTTTCGAAAAATAATTTGAGATTTCTAAATCACAAACTTGGTTTTTTAAGTCGCGGTTATTTATTAAAACGCAATCTACCTCCTCGTTTATTTTTAATAAATCTGTATTCGAATGAATTTCAAAGATAACTTCCAATCCGAGCGACTTTGCCAAAATAGTTAAGTGATGCGCTTGTTCTCTGTCAAGAATTGCTGCAATTAGTAAAATGGCGTCTGCACCGCATGCTTTTGATTCAAAAATTTGAATTTCATCTAGAATGAATTCTTTCCGTAAAATTGGAAGTTTGGTTTCTTTTCTGATTTGTTCAATGTCTCGGATAGATCCTTCAAAATATTTTTTGTCAGTTAAAATCGAAAGTGCTATTGCTCCTTGTTCTTCGTATGTTTTTATTTGTTCGATTAGACTTGTGTTTTTAATTAAAATTCCTACACTGGGCGACTTTCGCTTAAATTCTGCGATTACTCCAAACTCCTTTTGCACTTGCTTTTTGAAAGAGAAACATGTTCTATTGAAGTAGGGTTGTTCCATAAAATTTTTGTAGGAAAAACGTGTTTTTAGCAAAGCAATTTCGAGTTGTTTATTTGCTACAATTTGATCTAAATAATTCATAATCTGAGTTGTTTTTGAAGTGTTTGAATTGTCTTACCTGACTTCAAGTGGTTTTCGGCTTGGAAGAATAAGTCAGAATAATCAGAATTGGGTTCAAAGAGTTGGAGGGCTAATGCAACATTTCCGGAAACAACAGTATTTTGAGCTTTAGAACCTTTGCCTGATAAAATAGTTTGACAAATTTCTGCTGCTTCTTTTGCATTGTTTCCGCCAAATAACTCTTCTAAATTTAACGTTTGTTGATTGGGACTTTTTTCAATTATTAAGTCGTGATTTTTTGTGAAAATTCTAGTTGAACCAATAAAACTTAGCTCATCAAAACCGTCTAAACCATGAACAACACAAAATTCTTTTTCTTGAATTTTTAATAAATGTGCATACAATCGGGCCAATTCCAAAGAATAGGTTCCTGTGAGTTGAAAACGTGGCTGGGCGGGGTTAACAAGCGGACCAATACCATTGAAAACTGTTCGTGTGCCCAAAACTTTTCGAACTACAGCCACTTTTTTGAGTGCCTGATGGAAATGTGGAGCATGTAAAAAACACAAATTGTTTTTATCTAATTGTCTGTTAAGTGCAGATGCATCAGTTGTAAATCGGATTCCCAAGTTTTCTAAAACAGTAGATGAACCGCAAATTGAACTTACTCCATAGTTTCCATGTTTAATAACTTTGTAACCCATACTCGCTAAAACGAAAGCGCTTATGGTTGAAATGTTAAAGGTGTTTTTATTATCGCCACCAGTTCCGCAAACATCAATTGCTTCCGAACTACTTTCTAATTCTAATGGAATAGCTAAATCTAACAACGCTGCTTGAAAACCAAGAAGTTCATTTAATTCGAGCGAACGAAATTGTAAAGCAATTAGTAATGCTGAAATCTCAATTTCTGAAATTTCTTCTGTTCCAATCGAATGCATGCATTCATAAGCATCAGTAAAACTTAAGCTTTCGCCATGAATTACTTTTTCCGTATATTTTTTTAAAGTTTTCATTTTTCGACTGTTTTTATACTAGACATCCAGTTGTCTATAATTATTCTTCCAGCTGGTGTAAGTATAGATTCTGGATGAAATTGAACACCATATATTGGTTTTGATTGATGTTCGAAGGCCATAAGTGTTCCATCTTCTGTGTAGGCTGTTGCTTTTAATTCGGAGTTTTGATTCAAGAGAATTTGCCAGCTATGGTAGCGGCCAACAGCAAGTTTTGTCTCTAAATTTTTAAAAAGAATACCTGGGTTTTGAATTTCAATTGTACTCGCTTTTCCGTGAATTGGCGCTGTACTCTGTATGAGTTTATTCCCAAAAAAAGTTCCCAATGCTTGATGTCCTAAACAAACTCCAAGAAGTGGTTTTGAATTATAAAAGCGTTCAATTACTTCAAGTAATTTCCCTGCCTCTGAAGGAATTCCTGGTCCAGGAGAAAGAACAAGTGCATCGCAATCCTCTAATTCAGAAAAATCAATTTGTGTATTTCGTTGTATGCAAATCTCAACTTGGCGAGATTCTCGAACGTAACGCACTAAATTGTATACAAATGAATCAAAATTGTCTATAAATCCTATTTTCATAATTCAAGTTTTACTGGAGTTTCAGTAGCAGAATTAGCAGCTTTTTGTATTGCTAAACGAATTGCACCCAATTTATTTTCAACTTCTTTTAATTCATTTTTTGGAATAGAATCGAGAACAATTCCTGCACCTGCCTGATAATATAGTTGATTGTTTTGGCTCAAGGTGCTGCGAATAATAATTGCCAAATTCATCGACCGATTTATACCTATCATACCAATTGCTCCACCATAAAACCCACGAGGATGATTTTCATATTCGGCAATTAATGCTAAGGCTTTTGGTTTAGGCGTTCCAGATAAAGTTCCTGCAGGAAATGTTCCTGAAAACAAATCCAACGAACCGCTATCAGTTCTACCTATGATTTTTGAAACAAGATGAAAAACGTGAGAAAAATGTTGTACTTCTTTTAATTTTTCGATGGAAACGTGCGTACAAAATTTACTTAAGTCGTTTCGTGCCAAATCAACGAGCATACTGTGCTCAGAATTTTCTTTTTCATCTGAAATTAATTCAGCTATTCGCAGCTTATCTTTTTCAATATCGCCTGATTTTTTAATAGTTCCAGCGATAGGATGAATAGATGCTACATCGTTTTTTAGATGAATCTGACATTCTGGAGATGAACCAATTAGTCTAAATTCTTCAAAGTCTAAATAAAACAAATATGGCGACGGATTTAATCTGCGTAAAGCTCTATACACTTGAAAATCATCTCCAAAAAATGCTTGCTTAAATCTTCTCGACACAACAAGTTGAAACACATCACCTCTATTTAAATTTCCTTTTATTTTTTCTATGGTCGATAAAAATTCTTCCGAACTAGCTAATTCTTTTTCGCTATTTTGAAGGGTGAATGGCAATTGATAGTTTCGGCCTTGATTTAAAAATTTAGTAAAATAAGTATCTTCTATATTCAAAGACTCAAATGAATTTGTCAAAATATAACCTGTGTCGAAGAAATGATCAATAATAATATACGTTTCATACAAAATGAAGTAAGCGTGTGGGAGTTTCAACTCGGAATCAACAGTTGGAATTATTCCTTCAGCATAATGAGCAAATTCAAACCCGAAATAGGATATAAAACCATTTGGAGTTCCTCACTTTACCGGAGTCAAAGTTAAGCTATAAAAAATAAAGCTTAATTTTAATTTTAAAAAAATGACAAAAGAGAGAAAAAAATACGACAAAGAGTATAAACTCAAAGTGGTAGAAATCAGTATTCAAAGA
>JANNWW010000160.1:0-7803 GCA_031409255.1 Crocinitomicaceae bacterium | reverse complement strand
AAAGACCAAACCAAACATTCTTTTCCACGGAAAATCATTTTATTTCCTAATTCGCCTTCTAATTTTGGGAAGGTAAAATAACCGTGAACTCCTTTAGAGTATTGCCCAATTGGACCGCGGTTTTTCTCAATTTTGTCAAATATATCAGCCATAATAAATTGTATTCGTCTAAATTTCTTTAGTTTTGGTTTGCAAAGGTAAGTTCTATTTTTTTTTTACGCTAATTTCTAACTATAAACTTAAAACAAAGTAATGAACAGCTAACGGTTCATTTTATAATTAGGAAAAAAGAACAACAAATAAGTTAACAAACTCAGAAATAAAAAGTTTTTCTATTCTTTAAAAGTATCAAATTTGTGACAGCTAAATGTATCGCTCTTGAATCACTTTCGAATGGTGTTTCGCATGACCGATTATGAACCAAGCAATACCCCTAGCAGTTGTCTTTGTGTTGTTTGCTGAACCTTGGAAATCGAACATTTCATCTGAAAACCCACTAAACATTGTTAAATTTGCTGTTCGGATTGAAATAAATTCAGTTAATAAACTAGCATAACTTCTGCTGTTTGTATTTGAGTGAAGAATGAATTTATTTTCATCAAAACCTGGAAGATTCGTTTCATCGAAACGGGAAAAACTCAACGCGCGGTAAGCTAAAATGCGCTCTGTTTCAATAATATGCATCAATACTTCTTTTAGACTCCATTTGCCGTCTGCATAACGAAAATTAAATTTTTCTTCAGGAATAGTTTGGAAAAATGCAACCAAATCTTCGCAGTTTTTCTTTAAACCCTCTAATAAATCTTCCATACCAAAAGAAAGGTCGAAATAATAGTGATAATAGTCAGGTGAGGTAGAGTAATCTGGACGTTTCATAAAATATCAAGTATTAGTTTTCAATTATCAAGTATCTGTTATTAAGTCTTTATTTTAGAAGTTTAAGTTCTTGTCGAGTAAATAAACAAAAGCCGCCATGCTTGCGCAACCCAATTCTAACTCGCGTTTGTTGACGTTTTCGAACACATCACTTGCGGCATGGTGAAAATCAAAATAGCGTTGAGAATCTGGAACAAAGCCAAAAAGCACTATTTCATCGAACTGTTTTTTTAGTGGACCAATATCTACTCCTCCATATCCTTTTTCGAAATGATGCAAACCATATGGTTTTAAAATTGCCGCAAAAGACTTGTTCAATGCCTGAAACTTTTCGTTTCCATCACAATCAAATCCTTCCGGACTAAAACCGCCTCTATCGCTTTCAATAGCCGCAAGGTGTTTTTCGCCTTTCGTTTTACATTCTTCGGCATAAGCTAGTCCGCCTCGGTTTCCGTTTTCTTCATTCATAAAAAACACAAGTCGAATGCTGTGCTTTGGTTTAATTTTTAGCGTTTTAAATAAGCGCAATGCCTCTAAACAATGAACAATCCCTGCTCCGTCGTCGTGTGCACCTTCTCCTGCATCCCACGAATCTAGATGTCCGCCAATGGTAATAAATTGATCCGGAAATTCACTTCCAGTTAGTTCTGCAATTACATTAAAAGAAGGAGAATCTGGGTAATTAACGCAATTTAATTCCATTAAGACTTCTAATTTACAATCGTTAGCTAAAACTTCAGAAAGCAAATTAGCAGCGTTAGTTGAAAGGGCAGCTGCAGGAATTTTTTCAATTCCATCTTCATAACGTGTTACACCTGTATGCGGAAAATCGTCTTGCGGCATAGCCAAAGAACGAATTAAAACAGCAACAGCACCTAATTTTCCTGCTTCTGCAGCACCTTCGCTTCTAATTGAATAACAACCTCCATAAGCATTAAACGTTTTTATTTCACTTGCTTTCATTACTTGATTAATGAATACAATTTTACCTTTTACGTCTTTTAACGTTGCATTTTTTAAATCTTCTAAGTTTTTGAATTCAATTATTTTTGCTTTTAACAAACCATTTGTAGCAACAGAACCGCCAAGTGCTAAAATTTCCAAGGGAACAATTTCTCCTGTTTTTGTTTTATACCAGGCAACTTCTTTTGTGCCTCTTTCCCAATGTGGAACCATAATTGGCTGTAAACGAACAAGATCAAATCCGTAGGCTTCACTTTTACTTTTCGCCCAGTTTATTGCCATTTCTGCTTGAGCTGAGCCAGATAAACGCGGTCCAATATCTTTACACAACGAACGTAAATCTTCATACGCGTTTCCTTTTTCAAGTGCTTCAGTAAAAATAGATCGAATAAGAACCGAATCAGTGTTTTGAGCTAAAATTTTCGAAGAAAAGAATAGGAGAGTGAGAATAAAAAGTGTTTTCATATATCTATTTTTCTACTTGGTTTTTTAAATTTTCTAAACCGGAATTGAAATCTTTTAAAATTGTTTTAGAGATCATTTTTGCCATTAATCGGGCTGCAGGAACTGGACCCATGTCCATTTCCATAGACCAAGTGAGCGTGGTTTTCGAATTGTTTTCAACTAATTCAAACAAAATTTTTGATAATGGGTTTTTTCCAAATACCACATCAACAGCCACTTTTTCGTTTTCTTTTATTTCTGTTAATGTCATTTTTCCTCTTCCAACTGCTCTATTCCCAAACCATGAATAAAAACTTCCAATTTCACCTTGGTTTTCGGAGAATTTTTGATTTATTTCTGGATCTTTATTTGACCAAGGCGACCATTTGACAAATTCTTCAAAATTTGCAAGAAGCGGAATCAAATTTTCTGGTTTTTGATTGATTTCTTTCTTTGCCCAAATTCGAATTTTACGACTGTATAGCAGCCCGATAATATTGATTAACAATACGAAAGAAACAATTACGATGATCCAATACATGCTTTTTTTTCTCGAAGTTACGTTTTTTGACAATAAATCACTTACCGACAATCCTTTTTTCCAATTTAGCTTTACAATTTTACATTCCAAAATGTGTATCTTTGCGCAAAATTCTTGAAATGGCTTTAAAATGTGGAATTGTTGGCTTACCAAACGTAGGAAAATCAACCTTATTCAATTGTTTGTCGAATGCGAAAGCACAATCTGCGAACTATCCTTTTTGTACAATTGAACCAAACGTTGGAACTATTTCTGTTCCAGATCTTCGTTTGAATAAATTGGAAGAAATAGTTAATCCTGAACGCGTTGTTCCAACAACAATGGAAATTGTAGATATTGCTGGTTTAGTTAAAGGTGCGTCTAAAGGAGAAGGGTTAGGAAATCAATTTTTAGCAAATATTCGCGAAACAGATGCAATTCTGCATGTTTTGAGATGTTTTGAAGATGGAAATATTATTCATGTCGACAATCACGTTAATCCGGTAAGCGACAAAGAAGTAATTGATATTGAGTTGCAATTGAAAGATTTAGAAACAATCGAAAAAAGAATTCAAGCTTTAGCGAGAGTTTTAAAATCGGGCGACAAGGAAGTTTTGAAAGAAAATGAAGTTGCGCATCAAATTAAAACAGTGCTTGAGCAAGCTAAATCTGTTCGATCGATGGAATTTAATGAAGTTGAACAAGAAATTGTCAATAAATTTCAATTAATTACTGCAAAACCAGTTATGTATGTGTGCAACGTAGATGAATCTTCTGTTGCGAACGGAAATAAATACGTTGATGCAGTTCGCGAAGCAGTGAAAGGTGAAAATGCACAAGTTTTGGTTATAGGCGCCAAAATTGAAGCCGATATTATGGAATTAGAAACCTATGAAGAACGCCAAATGTTCTTAGATGAATTGAGTTTAACTGAACCAGGTGTTAATCGTTTAATTCGTTCAGCTTATTCGTTATTAGATTTACATACCTATTTTACAGCAGGAGTGAAGGAAGTGCGCGCATGGACAGTTCGAACTGGTTCAACTGCTCCGCAAGCTGCAGGAGTAATTCACACCGACTTTGAAAAAGGATTTATTCGTGCGGAAGTCATGAAATACGCAGATTTCACCACTTTGGGCTCAGAAGCGGCTGTAAAAGACGCTGGAAAGTTTAAAGTTGAAGGAAAAGAATACATTGTTGAAGATGGTGATATTATGCACTTTAGATTCAATGTGTAAACATATTTTTTTAGAAATATAAAGGGCGACTAGAAATAGTCGCCCTTTTGCTTTTTCAAGAATTATTTACTTTTTAATAAACGGATAAACCTTAACTGAACTAGCAGACAAATCAGTAAGAACAAACTGATACATTCCACTCATCCAGTTTGCACAGTTGATTAAATTATCGCCTTGCACAATATTCGAAACATAGATTTCTCGGCCTTGCATATCTAACACTTTCAAGATCATTACTTTGTCTTCTTCTAAACGAATAGTGGTGTTTTCTGTTGAAGGAACTGGGAAAATAGATAAGTTGAATACTGAGTTAGCAAAGTTTTCATCAAGAGTTAAAAAACAATTGTTTGGTGCATCAAATGTTGGAACTGCAATCGTAAAAACGCCAGCATCCGGACAACGTGCCCATGCTTCATTTGGATTTAATATGCCTGTAGAAACTGTATCAAACAATGTGATTCCATCTGATAAATAAAGTGTTTCGGAAGTTGAACTGATTTTAATAGTTGAGTGAACACCTGATTGAGTTGAATCATCGTCCATCCAGACTATAAAATAATCATTCGGTGCAATATAGGAATTTAAAGGGAACGCCCATTTTGTTGGATTAGCCACATCGTTTGTTAAATACAAACCTTCCAATAATTTACCAGTTGCTGTTGTGTTAAATAATTCCAACCAATCTTCATCCTGACCGTAATTATCGTAATTGAAATCAACATTTTTTGCCATTAATTCATTTAAAACTACTTCATTGTCAAGAGTTTGAGGAACACTAATTTCCATTGTGTGGAATTCATGTTCTGCTCTTTGTGGACTAAATATTCCTGCTTCAGCATTTTGTGCATAGATATAATAGTGAATTTGAGCTCCGTCCATGTTAATGTCAATTCCATAAACTTGATCACCAGCTAATCCATCGTTGTGGGCACCATCATCAAACAATTGTAGGCGATTGAATTTAAATTGGTTATCAAATCGGTAACCAAAAAACACTTCTGTTTCGCCAGAACAACTTACGTTAATCGTATTTGTACTAGCGTAAGTGGGATTTAGATTTGTAAAAGTATGACTGATAATTGATGGAGCAACGTAATTGAAATCAGTGTTCGATTGAAAATAAATAACGCGAGCGCTCATCAAATTCTGAATACCGTAGGTAGTAAATCCTCCACCAGGTCCGCCGCTGCTGGTAATATTTGTTGTTAAAGAGTTTTGAAACTGTGCATACGTATAAAACTTATATGGATCTGAAGAAACCGAGGCATCAATTGTAGAACGAAGTGAATTTGCAATCGTCAAATATTCACCTGAAGCAAAAATATCAGTTAAAATTGTGCGAATATGCGCCATATACATTTTTTTATAAGTAGCATTTCCGAGCATTTTTTGAATCAGAGGATAAGCGGTTGAACTAGCATTTGCTAACGGATCGAGTGTAGTAGGAGTGGATCCACCACCAGGAAAACCGCCAAATGACATATTTAAATCCCAAAGTGTCGGAACGAAACGTTCGTTTAAATCTTTGTACAAATAATAATTTTGATGAAATTGACCACTATATGAATCTAAATTTACTAGTACGTTATTAAAGGCCAACATCCAAATTACACGATCCATATCTAGTTGATTTTCAATTGCTGTGAAGTTGTTGTTTAAGGTGTTTGTTAATGAAACTAAGTTATTCCAACCATAGGTAGATTGTAATTCATACCCATTCGCAAAAAGACTTGAATCAGAGCCTAAATATTTTAAATCAGGATAAACTGCGCCGCCACCAGGGCCTGCACCACCAATTGGATTGCATTTGAAAAAACTTCCTTGGTTGTCGTAAAAGTGATCTCCTAAAAATTTATCGTCAATACTCTGCGCGTTTGAATACATTCCTCTTAAAGTTCCGTTGATATATACATTTGCAAAGTTCGCTTTAGGACAATCCATGAATTGTTCCAAAATTGCATAACTCAAGACTTCTCGAATCATGGAAGGATCCTGATATCCATTTTGAAGTTTAACATGAGTATATCCTTGATAATCTAATTTTTGAATGTAATCCAACTTAATGTGAAGTGGATTCTTATTGTTACTTGCATTGTAAGATGAATTCCCTTTGTATTTCACCCCAACACTGTCGTAAGATATACCATTAATTCGAACTGAATCGGCCAGTAAATATCCCTCTGTGGTAGCTGCAAGCTGGTCTAATTGAGTGTCCCAAGTAGAACTCGCAAAGAAAATCTCTATATTTTGAATTACTGCTCGGTCGTAAAAATTTTGAGCATTAGAAATTACTGGAGAAAAGAGTCCAAATAAAAAAAGCGATTTTAATTTCATATATTAGTTTTAATTATATAACAATTGTTTGACGATTAATTGGTATTAATCATTCGTTGTGATATAAAAAAACTTTTTTTTTTAATCTATTTAGATATAAAACTGCTCCTACTTCAACTTACTTTCTAGGATGCCAAGGTGTTTCAGTTGCTTTTAAATCGTGCGTGAATTTTCTAGATAAAACAAATAAATAATCACTTAAACGATTCATGTAACTTAAAATTAGTGGTTCAACCGGAGCTGTTTCTGCTAAATGCGAAACCATTCGTTCTGCACGTCTACATACACAGCGTGCAATGTGTGTATGAGAAACCAAAAGGTTTCCACCTGGAAGAACAAAAAATTTCATGGGTTCTAATTCAGCTTCCATTTTATCAATTTCATATTCGAGTAATGTGACGTCTTTTTCAAAAATTGCTGGCAGCTGCATATTCGATTTTTCGGGATCAGCAGCAAGGTGTGAACCAAGTGTGAACAAGCGATCTTGAATTTCTAAAAGTACGGTAATGACTGATTGGTCAGAAATAGAATCACGCAATAAACCAATATAACTATTTAGTTCATCAACTGTTCCGTATGATTCAATTCTCAAGTGGTGTTTTGGTAAACGAGTTCCACCAATTAAACCCGTTGTACCCGAGTCGCCTTTTCGTGTGTAAATTTTCATAGCACAAAAATACAATCATTCTTCTTTTTTGATAACTTTGGGTAAATTAATTTACTGTGAAATACACAATATTTTTTATTCCAATAGTAGTTTTAATCTACAGTTTTAGTTTTAAACAAGACAATTCGTTGGAAAAGTTCAGATTCAGCAGTGAAAAAATATTCCAACTCGAAACTGGAAAAAAAATTCACGAATCGCATTGCAAAATATGTCACGAATTAAAAGACCCAAGTAAATACACGAAGATAAAAATGGAATCCATTGTTCCGAAAATGGTGAAACGGGTGAATAAGAAAAAAGGACATTTTATTTCTATCGAAGAAGAAAAAATATTATTGGAATACCTAGTAAGTAAATCGAAGAAATAAATAGGAATTTAATCAGTAAATGATTTTTTTTTCTTCCTTTTATTAAAGGTGATTTTGTTTTCTACGCATGAAAAACAGAAACGCAAAAACATCAAATTAGTAGTAGTAATTAATACATAATAGAATATTTAACAAAGTTTTAAAGTTTCAAATATTTACAATTCTAGTAAACAATTATCTTTGTTAACAAAAAAAACAATATGCTCAATACCTATAGATTACAAGTTCGTTTTTCAGATTGCGACATGCTTCTATACTACTCCCCATCTTTCGGACAGCTTTTAGTTCAAGTTAAGTATTGAACATTTTCACTAATGGTTTACGATAGGCTTAAAAATGGGAAATAACTTTTGGACCTGCCCCTAGGCATAGGTCGAAAAAAGTTATTCTCGT
>JANNWW010000159.1:0-6588 GCA_031409255.1 Crocinitomicaceae bacterium | reverse complement strand
TTTTCTAACGAAACTATGTTAACAGTTGCTTCTGGACTTATTCGTTTCACTTTTCCAATTATATATGCGTCGATCATTACATCTCCTACAACTAACATTTTCTTGTGCTTGTATAGTGCTAAAACTTGATGAATCGTCATTATTTCAGTTCTGCTAATGCGTTTGCAATTCGAATCATTGCCTCGGTTAGAGTTTCTTCAGATGCAGCGTAAGAAATTCGCATACAATTTGCATCTCCGAAAGCTTCGCCCGATACAAGTGCAATTCCTTTGTCTAACAAATACATACACAGTTCTTCTGCAGTATGAATTGTTTTTCCATTTACTTGTTTCCCGAAAAAAGACGATACATCTGGAAAAACATAAAATGCTCCTTCTGGACGGTTACATTTAATACCGGGCATTTTATTCAAGGCCAACAGAACCAATTCTCTTCTGCTTTTAAATGCTGCAACCATTTCTTTCAAAACACTTGTGTCTGAATTTACTGCCGCAATTGTAGCACGTTGTGCAATTGAACAAGTTCCGGAAGTAAACTGACCTTGCATTTTATTACACGCTTCTGCAATTTCTTTTGGTGCGCCAATATAACCTACACGCCAACCAGTCATTGCCCAAGCTTTTGAAACTCCATTTACTGTGATAATCTGATCGCGCACATCTTCGAATTGAGCCATCGAAAAATGATGGCCAACAAAGTTGATGTGTTCGTAAATTTCGTCAGACATAACGAGCAAGTTCGGATAATCGTTTAAAACATCTGCAAGTGCGCGTAATTCATCTTTCGTGTAAACCGTTCCTGTTGGATTACACGGAGATGAGAACATCATCATCTTCGATTTTGAAGTGATAGAATCTCTGAATTGTTCAGCTGTAAATTTAAAATCGTTGACGATACTTGTAGAAATAATTACAGGAATTCCGCCAGCAACTTTAACCATTTCGGCATAGGAAACCCAAAACGGAGCTGGAATAATTACCTCATCTCCTGGGTTTATAACTGCCATAATTATGTTGGCAATTGATTGTTTTGCACCTGTTGAAACAACTATA
Source organism: Crocinitomicaceae bacterium (assembly GCA_031409255.1). Classification (GTDB taxonomy): domain Bacteria; phylum Bacteroidota; class Bacteroidia; order Flavobacteriales_D; family Crocinitomicaceae; genus Fluviicola. The sequence continues at coordinate 5,536 of JANNWW010000159.1, read as the reverse complement.
TTTTCTCGTTTGTATGGAATCTGATTGTCACGATTAAATTTATTAGCAATCGCATCGCGCAAATCGTCATAACCCGGAACTGGCGTATACGTAGTAAAATTTTGTGCCAATGCCTCAATTGCGGCTTGTTTAATGAATTCAGGCGTTGTAAAATCTGGTTCGCCCAAACTGAGCGAAATAATGTCTTTTCCTTGTGCTTTGAGTTCTCGGCTTTTTCTTGACATGGCAAGTGTAGCCGATTCTTCCATTGATAAAATTCGATCTGAAAGTTGAATCATATTTTTCTTCTTAGTGTTGTAAAATTAATGAAAATTCAAATGATATTAGTGCTTTTGAGTTTATAGCCCATCCAATTCTGAAAACGTGGAATTATTGGAAACAAACTCTGGAACTATTTTCTTCATTCGTGCTACTAATTCGTGATTCGTTTCTGCATTAATTCGCTCAATAAGTTGGTTAATTTGCACGTATATTTCACTTTCCAATTCACGCTCAGTGGCTTTCATTATTTTTGGATGATGCGTTGGAAGTGTTTTTTCTGCATCGTTTAAAAGTTCTTCGTAAAGTTTTTCACCTGGTCGTAAACCTGTAAAAACCAATTCAATGTCTTTTCCCAGTTCTAATCCTGACAGACGAATCATATTTTTCGCTAAATCAACTATTTTAACCGATTCACCCATATCGAAGACAAAAATCTCGCCGCCATTCCCGATTATTCCGGCTTCCAAAACGAGTTGACAGGCTTCAGGAATTGTCATAAAAAAACGCGTAATTCGCTCGTCGGTTACCGTTATTGGTCCGCCTAGTTCTATTTGTTTTTTGAACAACGGAATTACAGAACCATTAGATCCTAAAACATTTCCAAAACGAGTAGTTATAAATTGTGTTTTATTTAATGTGTTCGCTTTTTGAGCAATCATTTCAGCAATTCGCTTACTTGCTCCCATTACGTTTGTCGGATTTACGGCTTTATCAGTTGAAACCATCACAAATTTCTTCACCGAAAATTCATTTGCCAGTTCAACCATGTTTTTCGTTCCGATAATGTTTGTTCGAATGGCTTCTGAAGGATTTTCCTCCATTAATGGAACATGTTTGTATGCCGCTGCGTGAAAAACCCAATTTGGCTGAAAACTTTGAAACAGATTGCGCATGCGTGTTTGGTTGCGAATATCGCCAATAACAACTTCTAATCGTTCAAAAAAGGGCGTTCCTTTTAATTCTTGTTCTAATTCGTAACTCGGAGATTCTGCCTGATCGAGAAGAATTAATTGCTTGGGTTCGTAATTCAAGATTTGCTTCACTAAACCTGAACCAATTGAACCTGCTCCTCCTGTTACTAAAACTACTTGACCTTTCAGTTCATTTGAAATGTTTTCTTGATTCAAAACAATTGGTTTTCTTCCCAAAAGATCGTCGATATTTACTTTAGAAATTTGATTTGTAGAGAACTCGCCATTTACCCAATTTTTTAAACTTGGCACTTTTTTGACAGTAATCTTTAACTCCAAACAGGTTTTCAAAAGTTCTCTTACTGCATCTGCATCTGGTTTTTGAATTGCTACAATTAATTGATCTATTTTTTCTTTTTCGTGGACCGATTTTAGTTTATTTGTGTGAAAAATGGGTTCTCCTTCAATTCGTGTTCCGTCTAGTTTTTGATTATCATCGAAAAAAGCAACAACTTCGTAATTCATTCGCGAATCTTTTTCGAGACTCCGTTTTGTAATTAATCCTGAAATTCCGGCGCCATAAATAGCAATTCGAATAGATTGACCTTTGTTTTTCATTGACTCTAAATAGAGTAGTTTGATTGTAAAACGAGATGCAGTATATAAGAAAATACAAAGTATAAATTCTAGAATAAAAATTGTTCTAGGAAAAAAATAAAAACCGTCGTAGAAATTATGTCTAAAAAAACTAAACCCTAAATAAATGAGGGTACATATAGATATGGCGATGAAAAGTCGACGGAAATCTGAGGTTGATGTATGACGAATTAAACCTCTGTGAATTCCAAAGAGAAAAAAAACTAGTAATCGAACACCAAAATAAACGGGCAGAGAAACGGCTAAAATCTGCCATTCGTTTTGCCAAAGTGCAACATCGGCTTTTAAATCGAACCGAATTAAATAAGCAGAAAACAAGGCAAAGGCCGAGATAAATAAATCGACAACGATGATTATCCAACGGGGAACATTTTTTTTTGGTAAAATCACTTTTCTTGCTTTGTTACAAAGTTAATTTTTCAGGCGAAACTAGAAATTAATTCTGAAAAGAACTTTTATCCGGCTAAGTATTCCCAATCTTTGATTTCTTCAAAAAGCTGTTGACAAGCAATTGTTTTCTCATGCCAAAGTGTAGTTTCAGGATTAATTGTAGGCAATTCATTCACTGCTAATTCTGCTTTTATGTAAATTTGATTGATACCTAAATCTGACGCACCAATGAGTCGATATCCTTTTTTTATAGCCAATTTATTCATAGCTACAACACTTGCTCCATGGTAAATAGGGTGTTTTCCAGGAAATTGATAATTCGCATCGTAGGGAACAACAATGTTCTTCGTTCCAAATTCAATGTGTGTTTCAATCACTACTACTTTTGGTTGAACAACATCAATTGCGTCCCAAATCCAATAATCGTTTCCATCTATATCTACCGATAAAAGTTCTATTGAACCAGATAACCCATTGTTTTCGATTAATGCATTAATATTCTCTCGGGTAATGAACGCATTAACGTATTTGGGTTTTGGGTGATATGGAGATGGAATCTTTGAATAAAACTTTTGTCCGCGTTTAATTAACTTTTGATCTCCTTCAAAAAACAAGCCACTCCACCCAAAATGTATTGCCAAATTACTACAATTGCTATTTATCCCATCATTTGCACCAATTTCAATAAACTGCTTTTTGCCTTCACCAATTAGAGCGAAAATATAGAGCAATAAACCGTCTTCTTCAAATTGTGAAAACACTTTGTAGCCAGTAGAATTTAATGCAGGAAAATTTCCTTGTTTTTTGTTCATTAAATAATTTACGAATAAGGCACGTTGTTGAATTCCAACACTTGGGTGTAACTTGTGACGATGGATCCATTTTGAAAAATAATACTTAATGAAGTTTTTGATGAATTTCATACTCGAAGTTAGTTACTTTTATTCATTTTTTTTGAGAATTTTATTCAATCGTTGAAAAAATTTCCACCAAAACGGAGCGTTGTTCCATATTACATGGGAATATGATTTGTCTTTCGCTCCAAATTTGATATTGAATTCGCGAACGGTTGCCACGTTAGAACCACCAAAATCTAAAATTTTGCCTTTTTCTTGCGCTAACAAAACGGCCTGAAAAATGAGTAAATACATTCCTCCTTTTTCTTTTACAGATTTTTCACACGCACCTTTTATATAATATAATTTACGCTCATTCTCTATAAACCAAGCGCCTCCTTTCCATTCTTCGTCTTCGTATAAATTGAATTGAATTTGCCGCGAATCTTGAAAATTTTGAGCTGCTTTTTCCAACAAGGGCAATGTTTTTTGATTCAGGGTTGGAACTTTCTTACCTAATTCAGTTTGAATACATGCCAATAACTTTTCAGGAATAAATTCTTGGAACACTTGAAAGGTATTTGCTTTTTTTAGCGATCTTTTTGCCAAATCTGACAAGTGCATTTCAGTTGGATTTAATTCTTGGTGAACTCGATTTTTCCCTCCAAAAATATGTGACTTAAAATTAAAATCGGCCACTTTAAAACGCTTTCTCAATACCGATTTAACCAATTCAAAATCTGGCTTTTCGCCCACCCACTCTGAATAACGAATAAAAAATGGTGTGTATAAAATTTCCACTCCTAAGCGTTTGGTGAATGCACAGACCATTCCTCCCGTTCCTTTATCATTTATGAGAACACACCAGTTTTCGGCAGTGGAATCTAGAAAAGTTGAAAGTGAAAAAAGTGATCCATGGTTTAGCTCAACGAGTTCATCCCAGTTTTTTTTTTCGTCTTTATTTAGTTCAACAAACTTCATATAAACTGAAAATTTATTCTGCGGATAAATTGATCGGTTTCAATCTTTAAAAAAATTTTTTTTTTTTTCTTTTCCATTTTCAATTCCTAATTTAAATATTGTGTTGAGGTGGCAAGTCCATTGGTATTTTCGCAGCACGGTCGTGAAGAACTATACTTCCGGTTACAGCCACATTTAAGGAAGAATTTCCGGGTAATTTTATGATTGCTTGACACCGATTAATTACTGCTTCAGGTAATCCTTGATCTTCTGAACCAAGTAAATATATTGCGCGTTTTGGGTGTTCAAAATCGTGTAACCATTCAGCGGTATCAGTTAATTCGATTCCAATTAAACGGCAATCGTAAGGAATATTCTCTAATAAATCGTTTAAGGTATCGTAATGAAAATAAGGAATTCTGGCCCATGTTTTTGTTACGTCAGATGTTTGCTTTTTATAGCGTTTCCCAACGGTAAAAATATAGGATGCTCCAAGAATATAAGCCGAACGCCAAAGCGTTCCAATATTGTGATCTGTTTTGGCATTGAAAACGCCAATTGCTGAATACCCGAGCACTTTAGCTGTTTGCATCTGTTGTTGTTGATTTGGTTTTTTTTGTTGTTGAACCGATATTAAAAATTGCATCTCCTCTGTTCACCAAAGGTGCTTCGCTTATACAAATCAAAAAACCATTGCTGTTAGATCTAACCGAGAGTTCTTTTCCTCCGAACGGATCACACACTGCTCCAATGATTTCTCCTTTTGTTACTTGCTGTCCGTTTTCAACGTAGGGTTTAAAAACGCCCGAATGCGGAGCTCTTATCCAACGAGAAGATTTAATTAAAATTGGTTTTCGTTCAATATTTTCTGTTTTGAATGCGCGCATTCCGAAGAAATTTAAGATGCGCTGAATTCCGTCTAAACCTTCTTGAACAATAGTTTCATTTATTGAATTCGTTTTTCCTCCTTCAAATAAAAGAATTCGTTTACCCATTCTATTCATGGATTCGCGAATAGATTTTGGAATGTAATTGGAATGCACAATAAAAGGAGCATTAAAAACTTGGGCTAATTCCATTGAAATTTCATCTGACATGACACAACGAATTTGCGAAATATTTGAACGCTGTGCAGAACCCGTATGAAAATCTAGCACTACATCAACATGAGGTGCAATTTCTTTCATGAATTGAAAAGCAAATTGACTTGCCAACGAACCATTTTTAGTTCCTGGAAAACAACGATTTAGATCTCTTCCATCGGGTAATTCTCTTTTCACATTCAGATAACCGAAAATGTTAAATACGGGAATGCAAATTACAGTTCCTGTGTTGGGCCGATTCCATTTTTTACGAATAACACGCCGAATAATTTCCATTCCGTTAATTTCATCTCCGTGCATGCCAGCGAGTAAGAGCAAAATTGGACCTTCTTTTTTAGCTCTCGAAATAATTACGGGCACCTGAATGGGTGTGTTTGTATGTAATTTTGCCACATTCAAACTCAGCTGTACTTCTGTG
>JANNWW010000158.1:0-3927 GCA_031409255.1 Crocinitomicaceae bacterium | reverse complement strand
TAAACTAAAAACAACTTCTCCAACTCCCATCCAAGTTGCTTTGTATTTGCGATATGCGAAGAAACAAACAAGCGCACAAATTGATAAAATAATTGAAGCACCAATAAAGAATCCGAATTTATTTACTGTGAAGAAACCAATTGCATATTCAGTTCCTGAAAAATAGGTCCACAAAACTGCAACCGTGAAAATGAGCACAAAAACCATAACCGAATGCATTACCCAGCGTTCAATTTTCCAAGAAGTTGTTGATTTGGAAGACAAATGACGAAACGAATCGCCAGCTGTTTCAGCTAAACCTCCACAGCCACAAAACCACGAACAATACCAGCGTTTACCAACGTAATAAGTTAAAACAGGTGTGATAATTAAAAACATGGCAATTCCCCAAAACAAATAAGCCATTCCAACAGGCTGATACGCGGGCTGAACCATAGCTTGCATAGAATAATCGGCAAAGAAATCTTTGTTCAAAGGCCAAGTATTTATTGGATTGGTATTGTAGTAACCTAAATATTCGCCTTTTGCATCAACCGCGCTGTTCCAATTAAGTGCTTCTAAAATGTGAGGCAGAAAATAGGCGAAAACCAACTGTGAAAAAATCACCACAACTGTTCGAATGAGTTGATAACGGTTGTGTCGGTATTTTATCATGAATTTAATTCCCAAAAACAAGATAATGAACGTATACAATGTTCCATACAGAAACCACTGATCGGCTGCTTTTCCTTTAATTAAATAACACAGCGGATCGAACAACCGAATAAAACCTTCCAAAGAAGCGGCGTTCCAATAGAGCTGTATGTAAAAAAAAGTGAGTAAAACCCCAACAGCCCAACCCAAAACACCATTCGAGGAAAGTGAATTAAAATAAGTGTAATTGTTTTTAATTCCGGCCAATTCTTTGGCATAATTACCGTAGGTGTAAAATGCAATACTTAAAGCAAGTGACGTTAAACTCGACCAAAGGAAAAGGGTTGATTGTTCGTTTGGAAGCAATTTAAACCATGCAAGCGAAAATATGGCAAGTCCGATGAGTGCAAAAATGTAGGACGTGAAATGAAAAAGTGTCATTCGTTTCGAAAACACACTAATTACTTTGAGCTGTGCAGTAGATTTGTAGGTAAAACAAATTGATCCGCAAATCATTAATCCAAAAGATAAAAAGTAGCCAATTAGTTCAGAATGAAATTTTTTGAATTGAAAATGATTGTTCATTAAAATAACAATTCCAAGAACAAAAAGAGCCACGCCAATTTTGTATGAAAGTTTTAGCCCTTGACTTTCCTCGTTCGAGATTGATAATGATTTTTCCATCAGTTAGTTCTTAATTGGTAATTAATTTTTGCCACCAAACCTTTTTATTTACTTTAAGTTCGGTTCCCATTTCTTTATTGAAAGCAGAGATAATTTCTTTTTCAAAGGTTTTGTAAAATTCAGGGTCGAAATTAGCTGTTGCAAGATTTTCGAGCGCGTGATTTATTGTTCTTTTTTCGCGAATCCATTGGTCAAACACTTCGTGACGAAGACGAATTCCGAACGAATTTACACCTTCTAAAACCTTTGAATTTGAATCATAAGAAAAAGTAACCATTAATGGTTTTGTTGGGTGTTCCCAATGAAAAAGCTGAAAATTTTCGAGTTCAACATTAGAAACCCAACCATAGGTTTGGTATTCAATATCGAAGAATTTTGCTGAATTGAACCAAATTCCGGGTTCGTAAACGGTTTCAGATTCACAAATTGTTTTTGCAACTGTTTCACCCATCATTCTTCCAGAATACCAAATTGCTTCAATCGGACGTCTTTTTTCTTGTGGATTTGTGTTTTCTGCACAATCTCCAATAGCGTAAATATTCGAAACTGACGTGCGTAAATATTCGTTTACAAGAATTCCGCGGTTCACCTCTATTCCATTATTTTTAGCTAATTCAAAATTTGGTCGAACACCTGTTGCTATTCCAACAAATTGACAAGCAATAGACTCGCCCGTTTTTAAGCTTATTTTCTCTACCTTTCCGTTTCCTTCAATTGATTCCATTTCAGTTGAATAATAAACGGTTAGTCCTTTGTGGTGTGCCATCCATTTTTTAAGAAAAACAGAATTTGCTTCCGGAATTACCAAACTCCAAAAATTTGCATCACGAATTAAAAAATGAACTTCAATGCCGCGTGACAATAACATTTCAACTAATTCAATGCCAATTAAACCGCCACCAACTACAACTGCCGATTTAATAGTTGGCGAAAGCGCTTCTAGATTTTCTAAATCTTGCTTTGTATACATTCCTTGTACTCCTTTTAATTCTTGACCAGGCCAATTGAAAAAAGATGTACTTGAACCAGTTGCAAAAATTAGATCATCATATTTTAATGTAGTTCCAGATTTTAGTTCAAGAGAATTTTGATCTTTTTGAAGCGACAAAACTTCGTCGTGAATTAAATCGATTCTATTTTTGATCCAAAATTCAGGTTCGTAGGGTTGTAGATTTTCAAAAGGCATGTGTCCCATGTATACATACATGAGTGCCGTACGTGAAAAAAAATATTTTGATTCTTTTGAAATTACAGTGATTTGAAAGTCAGATTTTTTACGTATTTCTCGAGCTGCTGTAATTCCAGCAATCCCATTTCCAATAATAACAACGTGTTTCATAGTAAGAGGTTCGACTCAAATATAAGAAAAGATTCTAATTAATTTTAATTTTAAATGTTATCAGCATTTCATAACCTAAATTTAATTTTAGATTTGAAATTAAAAACTGCTATTTCATTGTTGAAACACCTACTTTTATTTACATTCGCAGCGTGCCAAAAATTTCTATTCTTACGCCTTTTAAAAACTGTGAAAAGTACATTTACGCAACTGCACTTTCTATTTTAGCGCAAACAGAATCAGATTGGGAATGGATTTTAGTGGATGATCATTCTGATGAAAATGAAGCAGAAATGTTGAGTGAGTTCCTAAATGATTCACGAATTAAAATTCTAAAAAACAAAGGAAACGGAATCATTTCAGCACTTGAAACAGCATTTGCACAAGTAAAGGGCGAGTTTTGTACTCGCATGGATGCGGATGATGTGATGCCGGAAAATAAATTGAGTTTGTTTGCGAATTATTTACTTCAAAATCCAAACAGTGATCTTGTAACAGGAAAAGTTCGCTACTTTTCTGACGATTACGAAGTCTCAGAACCGTATCGAAAATACGAAGCATGGCTCAATTCACAAGTAGATAAAAACGACTTTTACTCACAAATTTACCGCGAATGCACGCTTTCTTCTGGTAATTGGATGATGCGAACTTCAACTTTGAGAGCTATTGGCGGCTTTGCCCAATTAAATTATCCGGAAGACTATGATTTGTTGTTTCGTTGGTATGAAAACAAACTCACCATATCGGGAATTGATGAAATCACACATCATTGGCGCGAACATGCAAATCGCACGTCGAGAACAAGTAAAAACTACCAGCAAATCGCTTTTTTTGAATTAAAGATCAAACGATTTCTTCAACTAGATTGGAAGAACGAAACTATTTTCTTAAATGGGACAGGTCAAAAAGGCAGAATTGTGGCGAAAATTCTTATTCAGGAAAAGGTTCCCTTTTATTGGTTTTCGCACGAGGCTGAGAAATATCTGAAAGGAATTTTTGATGTTCCAATTTTATCGCCTAGAACTTTTATACTGGACAAAAAAATATTTTTTTTGAATAGCACATTGATTCCTGAAATATCTTTATTTGAAAAATATGGTATAACTGATACACAATTAATAGTGTTTCAATTATAAATTGCCTATAGTTTAGTCGGTATTCGATTCATTTTCTTAACTTAAATATTGAAGTAAGAAAATTTAAATCAATATTGAAAATGAGAACTACAAAACTGTTTAGAAATGAATCACTTAGACTGAAAGGTTTTGATT
>JANNWW010000157.1:0-16038 GCA_031409255.1 Crocinitomicaceae bacterium | reverse complement strand
CGCAAAGTAAGTCAATTGAATTCGTTTCTAAATTGCAAAAAATTGTTTTAACAGACAGATTTGTTAAAGGTGAATTAGGACTTTAACAATTTTTATTTTAAAATTTAGAATATGAAATTTACCGCATTACTTTTTTGCATGATTTGTTTTTCATTGAAAAGTCAAATTAAACCGCCTTCCAAAACGGCTAAATCAACAGTTGAAAAACCAATTGTTCATCAAGTAATAAGCAAAAAAAAGGAATATGGTTTACAAAAAGTAACTTTCAAATTAGGTGAAGATTTCTTTGAAGATTCGACTAAGTTGTTTGAAGTTATCAAAGCAGATTCATCTGTTCATTTTGCGATTTTGAATTATTCCCAAGGGCGCGAATTTAAAACAGGTGAAACGGCAGAAATTTATCTTTACACACCCAATTTAAAAATTGATTCTACAGATTGTTTCGCTCCATTTGGAACATTTAGAAAAAAATACACAAAAGATTCTCTCGCTGAAGGATCATGTTCAGTTTGTTACTTAGAAATCAATTTACCCAACAATCAAAAAGGATGGTGTTTTCCACATATTGGACTGAAATCTGGTGCAGTTTGTTTAAGCGATACATTAACAATCACGGATATTAACAACTCTATTTCAACTGGTCAAGTAGAAATTATTTCGTGGGCAAATAGCAATGTTGGAAGCGATAATTTGCCTTTTGTTCGAAGTAACATGATGGATGAAGAAAGTAATTACAGTTTAATTCTAAAACCATTAACTGGAACTGCTCCTGCAGGTAACTTTTCTTTTAGCATAAAATAAAGAATACTTCGAAACTAATTGAAACTATTTAATAACTGCAACCTCTTTTTCACGGCAGGTAATCGTTCATTGACTAACAAGAAAATTTGCAAATTTAAAGGAGAATAAATTCGTTTTATGGTTCAATATGAACTTTTTATTCCGTTATTTGCTTCTACTAAAAAAGTATACATGGCAACAACAAAATTAGGAGAAAACGAAGTGCACACAAATGCAGATTTTGCAACAAAAGCATTCGATTTTAAATTGGTAAACACTTCTTTACAAGAGAAATCATTGGCAGATTATGCTGGAAAGCGTTTAATATTAAATATTTTCCCTTCAATTGACACTGCAACTTGTGCTACATCTGTTCGAACTTTTAACAAAATGGCAACAGATTTAGCAAACACAACCGTTTTGTGTATTTCACGCGATTTACCTTTTGCTCAAAAACGCTTTTGTGGTGCTGAAGGAATTGAAAACGTAGAAACCTTATCTGATTTCAGAGATGGAGCATTCGGAAAAACCTATGGAGTAGAATTAATTGATGGTGCTTTGAAAGGTTTGCATGCACGCGCAATAGTTGTTTTAGACGATAAACACGCTATCATTCACACTGAATTGGTTAATCAAATAGCAGATGAGCCAAATTATGAAACGGCCTTGGCAAGTTTGAAATAAAAAGTTTAAAAAAAAAATATTGAAATCTGATGGTGAAAGCTGTTGGATTTTTTTTGTTCGCATATTTGGAAATTAATTCTGTGCCGAAACAAACCAACCATATTCATTAATCAAGAACCGTTCTTCAATAAATTGTGCATTCAACGAATATTCCTTTATTTTTGTGGGGAACAAATCTTTGTATGAATCAACTAGTAAGGAAACCTCTTTTTTTACTTTGTCTATTTTTTGGCTTCTTGTTCTATTTTATTCATTTTAGAAACGAAACAACTCTTCAAAGTTTTGTTAGCTCAGATGCCGAAGGATATTACGCTTATTTGCCTGCACTGTTTTTGAATCACGACCCAAGTTACGAAAAACCGATGTCGGACAAACAGTCGTTTAGCAAAGAAAAGATTCTTTTCAAATACACAATGAAAACGGAAAACGGAAAAACAACAAACAAATGTTTTCCGGGTGTGGCACTTCTTCAAACCCCAAGTTATTTAGTCTCAACTTTAATTCAGAAAGTATTTACTAGCAATTTAAACGGCTATTCGAATAGTTACATTCTTTCTTTTTTAATTACCGCTCTTTTGTTTTTGGTACTCGGAATTCATTTTTTCATGAAGTCTTTGTTGCTACAAAATTATAGTTCAGAATTAAATCAATGGATTGCTTTTATTGTTATTTTCTGTGGAACAAATTTATTTTTCTCGACATTAAATTATCCGTTTTTTTCTCATATTCATTCTTTTTTTCTTTTTGGAATCTTGATTTATCAATTCCAAAAACTCTTAATTTCTGCGCAACAAAAACGACTGGTTTTTATTGGAATTATTTTAGGATTCCTGTTTTTGGTTCGTCCAACAAATATTGTCTTTGCGGCCTTCTTGTTGTTCTTTTTTGAGTCTGGGAAAGATTTTCTGCTCTTTTTGAAAAGATCGTTTATTAGTCAAAAACTTGGCTTACTGAAATTAATACTTCCGTTTTTAAGTGTTATTTCTATGTTGTTCTTTTTGAATAAATGGCAAACAGGTCAGTTTTTATATTGGTCTTACCAAGGCGAGGGCTTTAATTTTTCTGATCCAAAAATAGGTGAAACATGGTTTTCATATCGAATCGGAATTTTTGTTCACCACCCTATTTTGTTCATTTCCCTTTTCGGATTAATCTATTTATTTAAAGAAAATAAATTCAAATTCCTGATCTGGATTAGCTATTTCATTGGAATATCTTACCTCATTTCTTCTTGGTGGTGTTGGGATTATGAATCTGTATTTGGGAACAGAGGTTTTTCAGAACATTTACTCATTTTTAGTTATCCGCTACTCTATTTATTAAAGTATTTTCCCTATAGAAAAATTCTTCTGTTTTTAATATTCATCTGTTTAGTTTATACTGGAACGAGATTTTTCCAGTGCACAACGCAAATTTTTCCACGTCAAAAATTTACACAAGAAACATTTTGGAAAAGCATGTTCGATTTAGACACTTCTTCCACTGAAAAATATTTTTCACTTGCACATTGCAAACCATTTGGGAAAATTAAAACCAAAACAGAATTGTTGTCTCAAAATTCAGTTACCTATTTTAATGAAAAGACCGAGTTCGGTTTGGGTGCAACTTTCATTTTTCCAAAAAAAACGAAACAAAACCGATTCTTTGTTGAAATTAATTTCGATAAAAAATTGCAAAGTGCTAATTGGAAAGATATCTATTTAGTTGTTTATGCAACTTCCGAGAACAATTCGTCTACTTTCTATTTTTCGCAAGGAATTTATGAATACTTCGAAGAAGGAAAAACGAACAACTGGATAAAAACGAGCTGCTCTGAAGAAATACCTGTATATCTTTCACCTAAAGAAAAAGTACTAATTTACATTTGGAACAAAGCGAAAAAACAATTCAGTATTCGCAATCCAAAAATTACGATTTATGAGTATTCTGCAAAATAAAACATGTTTTGTTTAAATATTTGTCAAAATATTTTTTATTTCTAATCTTTTGAGTTAACTTCAGGTAAATTAAACTCAAAATATGCTCGTAAAATCATTCGGAAGTGCCGTTTTTGGCATAGATGCAACAACTATCACAATTGAAGTCAATATTGCAAATGGTGTAAATTTTATTCTCGTGGGCTTGCCCGATAAAGCGGTTCAGGAAAGTCAGCAGCGAATAAAAGCCGCTTTAAAAAACAACGGTTATTCTTATCCGGGGAAGGAAATAACCATTAACATGGCCCCAGCAGATATTCGAAAAGAAGGTTCAACATTTGATTTATCAATTGCAATGGGAATTTTAGCTGCCAGCGAACAAATTAGGCAAGAAAAATTAGAACACTTTATTTTTTTAGGAGAGCTTTCCTTAGATGGAAGTCTTCAAGCAATAAAAGGAATTCTTCCAATTGCTATGCAAGCGAAAAAAGAAGGATTCAAAGGATTAATTGTTCCAGAGGCAAATGCATTAGAAGCAGCAATTGTGGAAGGTTTAGCCATTTACGGAATGAAAAATATTTGTGAGGTAATTGATTTTATAGACGGAAAGAAAGAGTTTGAGCCATTCAAATTTAATTTACAAGAAGCGTTTGAAAAACAATTAAATGAGTCGGAGGTAGATTTTAAAGAAGTAAAAGGTCAGGCGGCAATTAAACGGGCGTTTGAAATTGCTGCAGCAGGCGGACATAACTTGTTACTCATAGGTCCGCCGGGCGCAGGAAAATCGATGCTCGCCAAACGACTACCAAGTATTCTTCCTCCAATGAGCATTGATGAATCTTTAGAAACAACGAAAATTCATTCCGTAGCTGGGAAAATTGGAAAAAATGTTGGCTTAGTAACTAATCGTCCGTTTAGAAAACCACATCATACTATTTCAGATGTGGCATTAGTTGGTGGTGGAACCTATCCACAACCTGGAGAAATTTCGCTTGCACACAACGGAGTTTTATTCTTAGACGAACTTCCTGAATACAAAAGACAAGTTCTAGAAGTAATGCGCCAACCTCTTGAAGACCGAACTGTAAGTATTGCTAGAGCACGGTTTTCAGTTGATTATCCGGCTGGATTTATGCTAGTGGCGGCAATGAATCCTTGTCCCTGCGGATATTACAATCACCCAGAAAAAGACTGTGTTTGTGTTCCGGGAACGGTGCAACGTTATTTGAATAAAATTTCTGGTCCTTTACTAGATCGAATAGATTTACATGTAGAGGTTACACCCGTTAGTTTTGACGATTTGGCCTACGATATTCCTTGCGAATCGAGTGAAGATATAAGACAACGTGTTATTCGTGCACGATTATTTCAAACCAAAAGATACATAAACTCAAGCACACATTGCAATGCTCAAATGCACCGAAAAGAATTGGTTTTGTTTTGTGAAATTGACAACGATGGAAAAACGATGTTAAAAAAAGCGATGGATCAAATGGGTTTATCTGCTCGGGCTTACGACAGAATTTTGAAGGTTGCACGAACAATTGCAGATATGGAAGAAAACGACAAAATTGAAACCTACCATCTTTCTGAAGCAATTCAACTGCGCAGTTTAGATAGAGAATCTTGGGCAGGATAAATTCTAAATTAATGACTAGTTTTGTTTTCGCAGTAATAAAACTTATGAGATTTTATTTGTCAATTTGTGTGTTTTTTAATTTACTAACAATAGTATCTTGTAAATCTATCGAACCAATAGTTCCAGTTTCATCCTATTTACCTGTTCCACTTCCACCTCAAGATTTATCGATCGTTTCAATTCCAATAGAATTAGATTTGAAGCCCTATTTCGAAATGGGTGAAAAACAAGTCCCAACAAAATTTGATGGGGGGGAACACCCCTGCGATGGTGTAGCTTTTGATTATCACTTTATACGCAACCCTATGGAATGGAACGGTTTCGACAATAAATTACAGATCAACGTAAGCGGAAAATATTGGATAAAAATGAGCTATTGTGTAAAATGTTCAGATTTAGTAACAGAAAAACCAATTTGCCTCACTCCGCGAATTCCGTTTAGTTGTGGAATTGACGAACCCATGCGCAGAATGAAAATGCAATACACCACTCAATTCAAATTAACCGAAAATTATGGCTTAGAAACAAACACAATTCTAACAGAATTAAAACCCCTTGACCCCTGCGAAGTAACTGTTTTTAGCTATGATGCAACTGGTGAATTATTAAAGGAAGTTCGAAAATCATTAACAATCGTTGCAAATGAGCTCGACAAAGATTTATCAAAAATGAATTTTAAAACAGAAGTTCAAAGTGCTTGGAATCAACTAAACACAACTTTTCCGATAGAAAAATACGGGTACCTTCATGCACAACCAGAAAAAATATATTTAACCGAACCGAAAATTAAAAACAACAAACTTTTTACAACTGTAACCATCTCTGCTTTGCCTGTTTTCGATAATAATCCAAAAAACAGAACTAAAAACCCTTTGCCTCCATTAGAGTTAATTGAAAAACCACTTTCTGACTCTTTTTCAATTCACCTTGATCTAAATTTAGATTATGATTCGCTGAGCAGAACCATTCAACAAGTTTTGGGCGGAACAGAATTACTGATTAAAAAACACAAAGTCGTTTTAGATAGTATTCAACTTGCGGGAGCAAACGCGCAAGAGTTACTTTTTCGGATTCGCTTTTCTGGCTCTAAGAATGGAGTTTTATTTATTCGCGGGGTTCCATTTTTCGACCCAGCAACGCAAACCATCGAACTTCATCAAGTTGGTTTTGATCTTGAAACAAAAGCTGTTTTATTGAAAACAGCAAAATGGCTCTTCAATAAACGAATCTTAGAAGAAATTCAAATTGCGAGTACGCAAGATTTAAAACCTCTTTTGCGAGATGCAAAGGAAGAGCTCAACAAATCTTTACAATACGAATACGAAGGATTCAAATTAAGTGGTAAAATGAATACATTAGAAGTGCAAGAATTGTATCCAACTGAGAAAAATTTACTAATCAGAACACGAGCAACTGGTAAATTGAAATTGAAAAATAACTAACATGCTGAAACATTCAGTGTTAAAAAATGTTTAAGAAAAATGAAATTAGCACTATTTTGGCATAGAAGAGACTTACGCATTCATGACAATGCAGGATTGTATAAAGCATTGAAGAGTGACTTTTCTGTTCAGCCTGTTTTCATTTTCGACAAAACAATCTTAGATGTATTACCAAAGAATGATCAACGTGTTTTTTTCATCCATCAAGAAGTTTCGAAACTTCGGAATGAATACAAAAAATTGGGCGCGGAATTGATTGTTTTGTATGGCAACCCGAAAGAAGAGCTTCCAAAAATTGTTAAAAAGCTAAATGCTTCCGCTGTTTTCACAAATCGAGATTATGAACCTTATGCCAAAGAAAGAGATCAATTTTTATTCCAATCACTGAATGAATTAAATTGCGAGTTTCACGGTGCGAAAGATCATGTGATTTTTGAGAAAGACGAAGTAATAAAAGGTGATGGATTGCCTTATGCAGTTTTTACACCCTACATGAGAAAGTGGAAAGAACAATTAAATGCCTTTGACACAAAATCATATCCCGTTGAAAAACACAGTGCAACTTTGCTTCAATCTGAAAATAAATTTGCTCTTATCAGTTTAAACGACATGGGTTTTGAAAACACGAAAATAGTAGAGTTCCCTGTTGAAAAGCTTAATAAAAAACGTGTTGAAAATTACCATGAAACGCGAGATATCCCATCTATTGAAGGCACTTCGAGATTAAGTTTACATTTGCGATTTGGAACTATATCGATTCGTGAATTGGTTCGAGAAGCCATGCAAACAAATGAGAAATTTTTAAATGAACTAATTTGGCGCGACTTCTATCAAATGATATTGTTTCATTTTCCGCAAACCGTTCATTCAGAATTCAAGAAAAATTACAGTCGAATTGAATGGGAAAGGAATGAAGAACATTTTAATGCTTGGTGTGAAGGAAAAACTGGTTATCCGCTTGTTGACGCGGGTATGCGCGAATTAAACGCTACAGGCCACATGCACAACCGCGTGAGAATGGTTGTTTCGTCGTTTCTTACAAAGCATTTGTTATTAGACTGGCGAATGGGCGAACGTTATTTTGCAGAAAAACTACTCGATTTTGAATTGGCAAGTAATGTGGGTGGATGGCAATGGGCTGCGGGTTGCGGAGTTGATGCAGCGCCCTATTTTAGAGTGTTCAACCCTACTTTGCAACAAGAAAAGTTTGATCCAAAGTTTGAATATATCAAAAAATGGGTACCCGAATTTGGAACTTCGAGCTATCCAGAACCCATTATTGACCATAAATTTGCACGAGAAAGGGTATTAAATCGATACAAAGAAGCCTTAAATCAATAAATTGTACATTTATCAAATGAAGTTTCTTTTCGTAATCAGATTTTTAGCTTGTTTTTCAAGTTTTGTTGCACAAAAAAGTGAATTCGAACTCTCGAACGATTGTAAAACTGGTTTTTCATTTGGCTTTGGTTTCAATAAGAAAGCAGACCTTTTGAGTTCCGGTTTAAATTTATTCTATCAAACAAAACCAAAACACGCGCTCGAAATTTACACAGGATTACTAGTTTCGAGCAACATTGATCCAAAAAACAGTGAAATTGGGGTCAATTATTTTTATTTCCCGAATGAAAACACGAAACGATTGAATTTACTTTTTCAGCTTGGAACACATTATTCTGGTTATTCAGGAAAAATTGCAAGCGGTTTTGGTTTTGATATTGAAACGCGTTACACCTATTTCGGCCTAAATTCTGGCTTTGGTTTTCAATGGAATTTATCGCAGCATTTGTTTACAAAAATGTACTTTTCTGGCGGATATAATTTTACAAATGAAGCAACTTGGTATCAGAATTTTGATTTAAGTATTGCTTATCGAATAAAATCGAAAAAAAAATAATTTTCAACGCAACTTTATAGTTTAACTTTCGTCTTTTAAAAGTAATTTTACGCGGAATACTACTATATGAAAAGCAAAATAACAGCACTACTTGTTCTTACAACTCTTATTTGCACAACTGTAAATTCACAAATTTTTTATTCGAATGGGGCAACTGTTCTCGTAAATGGGGCAACACTTTTTTGTAATGGTGGTCTTACATTGGCGAACGGATCTACTTTTGAAAACGAAGGTTTAGTTCAAGTAACAAAGAATTCGATTTCATTAAATCCTGGCAATTTCACTCTGTTAACTGCTGGAAACAACGTTTCAGGTAATGGAGATTATCGTGTAGAACAAGACTGGGTTAACAACGGAAATTTTTCTGCTCAAAATTCGCACGTTTATTTATACGGAAATACAGAACAATTGATTGCAACTACTTCTGGAACTATAACAGAATTCAATAATCTAACTCTTCAAGGAACTGGAGTTGGTGCTAATCGCAGAAAAACAATTCAAGGAGCTGAAGTACGTGTTTCTTTAACTGGAAATTTAGATCTTCAAAATCGAATTTTAAACACCGCAACAAATTTAATTACAATCTTAAATACAGCAACAACTTCTATTTCAAACACTATTGTTCCTGGTATAGAAGGTTATGTAGCATCTCAAGGAGTTGGGAATTTTATACGAAACACCAATCAGAGCGCCTTGTATTTATTTCCAACTGGCTCATTTGTTGGAACAGAAAGATACCGTCCAACTCAAGTTACACCAAACTCGAGCAATGCGGCGGCCTATTCTGTTCGTTTAGACAACACAGATGCAACTTTAGACGGATTTAACAGAAATCAATCTGACAATAAATTCTGTACCAGTAATCCGTTGTTTTATCATTCTATTAATAGAACAACTGGTACAACAAATGCCGACATAGCAGTTTCTTATAACATTGCAGCCGACAGTGATTGGTCGGGTATTGCGCAATGGCGAACAGCTTCCACAAATTGGAATGACATGAACACTACTAACTCGTCTTTATTTGGAACTCTAAATTTTCGTTCGCGATCTGGCTGGGCGTTTGTAAATCCGGGTGATCCGTATATATTAACAAACGTTCGACCTGAAACTCCTGTAATAAATTGTGAATCTATTTGCGAGAATTCTGACGGAAATGCATACACACTTACTGGAACAAGTTCAACTTACCAATGGCTGACTTCTGCGAATGGAGCTATTACAAGCGGGCAAGGTTCTGCTGCCATTTCTGTTGATTGGTTAACAGGAAATGGACTAATTACTGCTGTTGCAATGGGTGCAAATGGGTGTAATTCAATTCCAGATTCTTGTATTGTAATTGCGGTTCCACTTCCGATTGCAAATTTTGACTTTTTACAAGAGGGAGCAGATATAAGTTTTACGAATACCTCTAGCAATGACGCTTCTTGGACGTGGAGTTTTGGCGACGGTTCAGTTTCATCAAATGAAAACCCGCAACACAGTTACGAAGAAGGTGGTGAAGTGACCGTTATTTTACTTACCGAAAATTCTTTGGGTTGTTCAGACTCAACAAGTAAAACGTTTACTATTGATCAAAAAATTGAAATTCCAAATGTGATAACTCCAAACGGAGATGATATTAACGATTTTTTCTTGGTGAAAACTGGAGGATTGAAAACATACAATTTAATTATTGTGAACAGATGGGGACAAGAAGTTTTCTCAAGCAACGATAAAATGTGCATTGGGATGGAAAGAACAATGGAAACGAAGTGGTTGAGGGAGTATATTTTTACAAATTAAAAATTGAAACAAGTTCTAAATCGTATGATTTTCAAGGAAACGTGTCAGTTGTAAACTAAAAAAAGAATAAAAATGAAAAAAATGAATATAAAAGTATTGGCTTTACTCCTTTTTACAGGAGATTCAGCGTTTGCACAAAACAATGTTGGAATTGGAACAACAACTCCAAATGCAGCCGCAGCATTAGATATTACCGCAACCGATAAAGGGGTTTTGGTACCTCGTTTAACTTCGGCTCAGCGTTTGGCCATTGTTGCTCCAACTGAAGGACTTTTGGTCTATGATATAACGGTAGATTGTTTTTTCTTTTTTGAAACTACTTCTAGTTTGTGGTCTAAACTTATGTAATGCGGGACCAGCTGGACCAACTGGAACGAACGGAACGAACGGAACGAACGGTGTTGGTGTGGCTTCTACAGTAGACAATGGAAATGGCACATTTACAATTAACTATACAGATGCAACTAGTTTTACAACTGCTAATTTAACTGGACCGGCTGGTGCAGCAGGAACTCCGGGTGCAGCAGGTCCGATAGGCCCAACAGGTCCAACCGGAATAATCAATAAATTCCATGTATTTGGCACAGCAGGAAGAGCAGCAGTAACAAGTACAGCAGCTACTCTTCAGCCGGGGCTAACTCAAACAATTAATTTAGTGGCTCCACAAGTAGTAAATATTTGGGCCACAATTGGAGCTTTGAACACTTCAACAACTGCAGGTCAATATTCTACTGTTGACATGATTATTTTTGTTGATGGTGCTTTTTTACCAGTTGGAGGTTGGAATCGTTTTACTGTTGTTAACCCAACTGGAACAAACGGATTCAATACATGTGCAATAAATACGCAAGTAAGTTTAGCTGCAGGATCACACACTATTGAATTACGCACTGCTCGCTTTGCAGGATCTACCTCAGTAACAATTGGTGGAAACGCAGTTACAGATACAAATCCGGGCGAAATGACCATTCTAATTACCAATTAATATGAAAGCAAAATTATTATTTAGTAGTTTGATTTTATCAGGAATTAGTTTCAGTCAAACAACTGTTCAAACAATAAACAAACAGTCTACTCCGATTGAAGAAACTCAAAAAAAAGAGCTTATTCTTCAAGAAGAACAAGCTGTTGTTTTGAAATGTTCAATAGGAAAACAATCTGTTCCTGAGAAAATTGAAATGAAGGAAGAAATAATTCAAACTGAACCTAACGCGGTTATTCAAACAAGCAAGAAACGGAAAAAATAAATCTGATTATTCAAGAAACGGTTGGTTGACTGTTTGGTCGAATTAAAAATAGTTTAGTCTAGTGAGCAATCTCTAGACTTTTTTTTGATTTTATCAGTTTCTTGTAAATTGTTAGAAATTATAAAAAACAATGTATTTGTTGTAAAAATTAGATTTTTCTTATTTCTTGGTTTATTGGCAATGTATGCAGTTTTTAACTCTTTTCTTTTTTGTTGTTTACTAGTTCTGTGAAACTTTTTGCTGCGTTTGTAAAATCTGATGGAACAAGAACAATTGTGGTTGTGTTATTGTCAATTCCAATTTCTGAAAGCATTTGCATTCGTCTCAATTCAAGAGCAATTGGGCTACCTTCCATTTCTTTGGCTCCTTGAGTCAATTTTATAGATGCTTCTAATTCAGCTTCAGCTTTAACAATTCTTGCTCTTTTTTCTCTGATAGCCTCTGCCTCTCTTGCCATAGCTCTTTGCATAGCTTCTGGAATTTCAACATCCTTCATTTCTACCATTTCGATTTTAATTCCCCATGGTTCAGTGGTTGAATCAACAATTTTTTGAAGCGTTGCGTTAATTTGTTCTCTTTCTCTTAAAACTTCGTCTAAAGTGTGTTGGCCAATAATGTTTCGGAGAGCAGTTACAGAAAATTGATAAACAGCATTGCTATAATCTGCAACTTTTATAATAGCATGTTCAGGATTGGTGATTTTAAACCATAGAACTGCGTTAACTTTAATAGTTACGCTATCTTTAGTAATTGTCTCTTGTTGCTCAAGATCAACTGTTTTAGTTCTGATGTCAACTTTCTGTTGCTTGTCGATTAATGGAATTATCCAATAAATACCAGGTCCTTTAATAGATTGAAAACGCCCAAGTCTGAATACAACTCCACGTTGATATTCTTGTGCAATACGAAATCCTGATAAAAATAATGCAAGAAAAATTCCTATAATTGGAAATACAATCATTTTATGTTTTGTTAATTAATTTCAGCTAACTACATTCGTTTCAACTCGCCCGATCGCCATTTTTGAAGAAACTGTGCCCAAGCGAACGGATTCATTAGATTATTTACCGGCGATTGATTCATGTTGTATAACTTGGTGTTGTTTTGAGTGAAAGCGTAGCTAGACGACAAAGAAGCATCACTTGAAACGCGAGAAGCTAAATCTTGCAAATTCTTACCAGAAAGTTGCCGCTGTGCACGAAGTAAGGCATCTTCATACGGATCCATTTCTACGAAAGCTTGCGCAAATGCTTCTTTAGATGGCCAAGGATAAATAACCACTGTTTCTAGCTGAATAGAATCTACTTCCATCATGTGGATAATTGAATACCGGTCTTCTTGTAATGTATCTGGAACAATATATCGCGAAGGTTTATGTCCATAATACTTGAACATGAGCGTGTCTCCGGGTTGAACAACCAATGAGAAAAATCCGTAAATATCTGCAATTGTTCCGCGCTTAACTGATTTATTGTAAACTGCAGCGTAGGGCATTTCATTCAGTGAATCGTTCGAAATTACCACTCCAGAAAGTTGCACCAAACGAGGTAAACTATCTTGTGCAATAAAAACCTGACTACAGAACACAATTAATAATGAAATAAAAAAACCTTTCATACAACAAGAATACGAAATTGGTATGAATTAGTATTCAAGAAAGGAAAATAATTAACAAATATTGCCGAATTATAGCGCTATTCTTCAAATGAAAGCTTTTGAAGTAGTTAATTGTTTGATTGTTAATTATTTCATTAATTTTAAGTAGTTATTTGATTTCAATAAATGTCTCAACATATTTTTTATTAAAAAAATAAATTTGCGATAATTATACTAATTTTATGTTTTAATAAAAAAAAAATACAACTAATATTTACCTTATGACTTCATTCATACAAATGATTTATTCATTTAGAAGAACACTTGTGATTTTGGTGTTTATTGGTTTTACAAATTTTGTTCGTGCATCTCATGTTTCTGGAGCAGAAATCGGTTATACATGCACTGGTCCAAATCAATATTTAATTACCTTAACTTTATACCGTGATTGCAATGGTATATCAGCAGCTACCTCAGAAAGCATTTCATATTCTAGCATCAGCTGTGGCGTAAATGCGAGTGCTGTTTTAAACTTACAATCAACTACAGATGTCACTCCAATTTGTCCTTCACAAGTAAGTAGCTGTGCTGGCGGACCAAGTCCTTTTGGTTTACAAAGCCTAATTTATACCGGAACAATTACTCTTCCAAATGGATGTTCCGATTGGATTATATCTCATGAACTTTGTTGTCGATCTTCTGACATAACTAATATAATTAATCCTTCAGGTAGTAACTCCTATGTTCAGACAACTTTAAATAATACAATTGTTCCATGTAATAGCTCACCCATTTTTGCGTATTCTCCTCAACAGTTTGCGTGTGTTGGACAACCAATAATTCTTTCTCAACTTGCAACAGATCCAGATGGAGATCAATTAGTGTTTTCCTTAGTTAATGGACAAAGTGCTTTAGCAACTCCTTTGGTCTATAATGGTGGGTTAAGTGGAATAAACCCATTAACAGTTCCAATCACAATAAATCCAAGCACAGGAGAAATGAGTTTCACTCCTAATATACCACAGGTTGCTGTTATTGCTATTCGAGTTGATGAATACCGCGCTGGGGTTCTAATTGGATCAATTATTAGAGACATAAAATTAATTGTAACAAACTGTACAAATACGATTCCAGTGATTAGTGGCATTAACTCTTCTATTGGTGTCTTTTCAATTAATGCATGTATTAATTCAACTGTTTGCTTTACGGTTTCATTAACTGATATTGATGCTGTTCAGGTAGTTTCGGCATTTTCTTCTGGTTTACCTGCTGGAGCAACTTTTACAGTAAGCGGATCAGGAAACAACAAAGTTGGTACATTTTGTTGGACGCCCTTGTCGACTGACATTGGTCTAAATCCTTTTACAATAAACATCCTAGACGATGCTTGCCCATTAGTTGGTCAGAGTTCAAGAACATTCATTGTGAATGTAACACCCAGCCCAAATCCACCTGTAAATGCTGGTCCTGACGTGTCAATTTGCGAAGGAGAAAGCACGATTCTAAACGCAACTACAGCGGCATTAAACGGTATTAGTTATAGCTGGAGTCCGAATACTTTTCTTTCTTCTAATTCTACCAGTTCAACAACTGCAAATCCTAGCTCAACAACAATTTATACTGTTTCACTTACCTATTCTGATGGTTGTGTATCAAATGATGCCGTACAAGTAACCGTTGGTAATAGTCCATTAGCTTCAATTACACCCCAAAATATTAATGTTTGCGCTAACGGTTCTGTTTCATTAACGGGAGTTACAGATCAAGTTGGAATGAATTTCCTGTGGTTCGATAACTCAATGACTAATTTAGGAACTGGTACTGTTTCAGGTATTACATCTTCAATTTCAGTAGTAGTTCCGGGAAGTCCAGGAACTTACGTTTATACATTAAGAATCACCAACCCAATCACGGGCTGTTTCGAAGAAACTACTTCAACTGTAACTGTTGGTACCCCCCCTGCATTACAAACCTGTAGTAATATTTATGTTTCACCTACAGGTTCAGCAGCAGCGGCAGGAACACAAGCTGCTCCCACAAGTCTTGTTGAAGCATTGAACAGAGCCGCTTGTTCAGGTGCGGTTATAAAAATGGCAATAGGAACTTATTCTCTTAATAATCCAATCTATTTAAACAGTTTTGTAACTATTGAAGGAGGCTTTGATCCTGGCCTGGGTTGGCGTAAAACAAGTGCAGCTGGTGCAACAACAATCAACAGAACAACTTCGAATCCGGAGGGAGCAGCAAATGCTCAGCGATTGGTAGCAATTTATGGAAACAGTTGCGTTGGTTTTCTTTTACAAGACTTAACAATTACAACTGCGGCAGGAACACCTGGCACAGGTATGTCTACCTATGGTTTGCATTTAAATTCATGTTCCAATTATTCGATTGTTCGTACTCAAATATTAGCTGGCACTGCTGGTAGTGGTTTGGGAGATGACAATATTGCCACATACAATTCAACTTGGGATGGAAATAATGGTGGTAATGGTGCCAATGGAATAACTGGAGGTGGACCTCAATGTTCGTGTGCTTTAGGTACCGATAATGGTGGTTCTGGGAGTAATGGAGGTGCTGCTGGTACTGGAGGTCTGAATGCGCTCATTATTGGTGGAACAGCTGGTAATGGAGGAGCTGGAAGTAGAGGCGGCGATGGTCGTCCAGACAATACTGCTGCCGCGGGTTTGGCCGGAACTGCTGGAATTGCTGCTGCAGCTGGTGGTGCTGGAGGAACTAGTGGAACTGGCGGCGCACAAGATGGGAATGGACTGTCGACCTCAAATGTTGGTAATGGTGGCCCTGGTAGCCCTGGCGCTCTTGGAACAAATGGAACTGCAGGTATTGGAAATTATGTTGCTGGTTTTTGGATTCTAGCTAGTGGAACAAATGGTACAGCCGGAAGAGGCGGTGGCGGTGGCGGAGGAGGCGGTGGAGCTGCTAGAGATACAGATGGATGCGATGCTGCTGGAGGAGGCGGATCTGGCGGCGGCGGTGGCGGCGGTGGCGGCGGTGCTGGTAGAGGTGCTGCTGGTACTGGAGGTCTGAATGC
>JANNWW010000156.1:0-24372 GCA_031409255.1 Crocinitomicaceae bacterium | reverse complement strand
ACAAATTCCAGCTCCGCCAATTTTACCTCCATTTTGTTTCAAGACGTTTATCAAAGTAACAATTATGCGTGAACCAGAATTTCCAAGTGGGTGACCCAAAGCAACTGCTCCACCATTCACATCAACTTTTTCTGGACTCAGACCTAAAATTTTTGTGTTCGCGATTCCAACAACTGAAAATGCTTGGTTTAGTTCCCAAAAATCTACATTGTCTGTTTTCAAACCTGCTTTCTCTAATGCTTTTGGAATTGCCAATGAAGGCGCAGTTGTGAACCATTCAGGTGCTTGAGCTGCGTCTGCATAAGAAATAATTTTGGCTATTGGTTTCAATCCGTATTTTTCTACTGCTTCTTTCGATGCAAGAATTAAGGCAGAAGCTCCGTCGTTTAATGTAGAGGCATTTGCTGCAGTAATTGTTCCGTCTTTATCGAATGCAGGTCGTAAAGCTGGAATTTTATCTAAAAATACATTTTTGTATTCTTCGTCTTCCATAACTAAAACAGGATCACCTTTGCGTTGTGGAACAGAAACGCCAACAATTTCTTCGTTGAATTTTCCTGCTTCCCAAGCCGCAGCAGCGCGTTTGTATGATGTAATAGCAAAGTTATCTTGGTCTTCACGCGTTATGTTGTGTTCTTTTGCGCACAATTCAGCACAATTTCCCATCGGTACTTTGTTGTAAACATCTAACAATCCATCTTTTGTGATGCCATCTAATAAACCAATATTTCCGAATTTCGTACCGTTTCTTCCATCTAAATAATGAGGAGTTAAACTCATGTTTTCCATTCCCCCAGCAACAACTACGTGGTTATCTCCAGCAATAATTGATTGAGCTCCAAACATAATTGCTTTCATTCCTGAAGCACAAACTTTGTTTACTGTTGTGCACGGCACATTGTTTCCTAAACCTGCTCCCAAAGCTGCTTGTCGAGCTGGAGCTTGTCCAACTCCTGCTTGGAGCACATTTCCCATAAATACTTCATCGATAATTTTCGCATCAACATTCCCTTTTTCTAAGGCACCTTTAATTGCTGTTGAACCCAATTGAGTTGCAGGAATAGTTGAGAAAGCGCCCATAAATGCACCCATTGGCGTGCGGACAGCTGAAATGATATAAACTTCTTTTGACATATTCTTATTTTTCGTTATCCAAATTTACGGTTTTCTTTGTGTATAATTGGTCTGAATTTGAATATATTTTTTGGGCAGCGAACCCCTAGTTAGGGTTCGCTGTTCGCTCCGTAACGATTGTATCGGCGCAAAGTCCATTACAGCAGTGCCGTGGGTTGATTAATTTTTATAGGTTTTTATAAAGTGTTCATTTAGTTTTCCGAGAAGAATGATTATAAAACAAAAAGGTGAATCAAATTTGATTCACCTTTGGTTTAAAATTTACTTAACGGTAAATAATTTCGCCCCTTTTTCTTTAAATATAAACGATGAACAAATAATGAGTTTTCATCAAAATATGCTTCTGTTTCAATATCATTTTTTTGATATCTTAATAAATTGTAATTGACCATGAAGAGTGACTTTTCTGTTTTTTCAACATTTAGAATTGTTAACAAACTATCAATGAAAAGTCCTTCATAAACAATCCAAGTTTCAGCAACAACGAAATTATCAAATCGCACTCGAATAGAACATTGTAACGAGTCGATTAAATAGACATTAATCCCTAGAGTGTTGTTTTTTAATTTTTTAGGGACTTCGTCTGTACATTCTTGTTTAATAACAACTTTATGTCCAATTGGAAATGAAATTTGCGAACTTGTAAAACTTCCTTCATAAACAATTTGTGCTTTCAAATGAACTAATGAATCTTGAGAAAGTATTTCATTATTAAAATGGAATAAAAATATTATAAATGTTAAAGAAGTTTTAATTTTCATTTTAAAGTTTTTTTTAGATTAGTTTATTGTTAAACATACAACGTCAAATTGAGTATCACATTTTACCGTGAATAATACTGTACTACTCCTACCATCTTTACTTTCTGTTATTCCTTGATATCTTCCACATTTTTGTTTTTTTGGATCACAAGCTCCATTAAATTCTTGTGGATCAGTATTAGTATTAGAAAGTATGATTATTCTTGATGTTACATCACCTTCAAATTTTGAATCGCAACCACATGACGCATCAACTGGAAGATTAGTAAATGATTTACCTACAACAACAGTCATTGGATTTGAATATCCTACATAAAATTTTTCATCACCTGTAAAGTTTTGAGCATGATTTATAGCTGTTAAGATCATTTGTGGACGATGATTCTGAATTTGATTAATCACGGAATTATTTTGTAATGGACTGGATAAAACTACGAATAATTCTACAAATGAATTCGATAAACGTGGTTCTTGAACTGCTTGAATCAATACAGCATTTTGCAATGGTAAATTGTCCATTAATAAATTTTTAAGAGCCGTTTTGTCAACATATTCTGGAAAGTTTCCATGGATTGCATTAATAAGAATACCATTTCCAGTTTTTTCTATTTCTGTAATTGGTAATTCTGGATTCAATTCTAATGAAGTAGCTGTATTCGAAGCGATACTTACTGGTACTTGATTTGATTTTTCACATGCTTGAAAAATAATTGCTGTAAAAGCAAAACAAGCAATGATAAGGATGAATTTTTTTTTGATGACATTTTTCATAATTCTAATTAATAAAGTTAAACATTTTGAATTCAATTTTGAGTTAGATTATCACAAATATATAAATATTCGGTAAATAATTACCGAGTTACAGAAATTTCTAAATAGAAATTTGCTTCATGCATAATATTGACGATACTGCATTTCTTGTAAAATTTGGTGAAAATCTAATGCGTATTCGTCTAAGATTGCAAGTGTCAAGGGTTCAGTTAGCGTTTGAAATCAATTCTACAGAAAAACACTTACGATTAATTGAAGGTGGAAAAATTAGTGTAGGAATAAAATTCGTAGATAGAATTGCAAAAGCACTCAATATTTCACCAAAAGACTTATTTGATTTTGAAAGTTAGAGTTTCAGCTTTTTAAATTTTTCTATCTACAAATATTCTATAACTTTTTCTAAAGCAATTCCTCTCGAACCTTTCAATAATATCATTAGTTCTTTGGGTTTGTTTTGTTTGAAATGCGCAATTAGCGGTTCTGTAGATTTTAAGAATATTGCTTGTGGATGTGTGCCTTTTAGTTTTAAAAATTCTTCCCCGATGAAAAAACCGCTCAATCGTAAATCTATAGTTAAATCAACAATTTCCTTATGAACGAAGGCTGCATCTTCTCCCATTTCGCGCATGTCGCCTAAAATAAACACTTTCGCATGAAAATCTATGGCAGCAAAACTTCTAAGTGCCGATTGCATACTTGAAGGATTCGCATTGTAGCAATCAACAATTAATGTATTACTTTCAGTTTTTGTGATCTGAGATCTGTTGTTGCTCGGAACATAATTTTCAATGGCTTTGGAACAGTTTTCTGGAGAAATTCCAAAAAATCGGCCAACACTAATTGCGGCTAAAAAATTAATGAAGTTATATTCGCCAACTAAATTAGTTTTAATCGTTTCGCTTTTAAAATCAGATTCACTCCAGTTCATTTCTACAAATGGGGAGAGGCGAACTAATTCACCGCTAATTTCACTCCCATTTCCATAAGTAAACGTTTTAATTTCTTTCGGTAATTTTGATTGTAGAACTTCATCTTGGGCATTTACAAATAACACACCCTTTGTTTGCTTAATGAATTGATAGAGCTCGGTTTTTGTTTTAATTACTCCTTGCAAAGAACCAAAACCTTCTAAATGTGCTCTTCCTATATTTGTAATAATTCCGTGTGTTGGTTCTGCAATTTCAACGAGTTCTTTTATGTCTCCTGGTTTATTCGCGCCCATTTCAATTACAGCAATTTCATGACTTTCATTTAGTTCTAACAAAGTTAATGGTACTCCTATATGATTGTTTAAATTCCCAGCAGTGAAATGCACCTTTTTTTCTGTACTTAAAACCGCTGATATTAATTCTTTCGAAGTTGTTTTTCCATTACTTCCAGTTATTCCAATTAGTGGAATTGAAAACTGCTTGCGGTGATGAGTTGCTAATTTCTGAAGCGTTTCTAATGCGTTTTCCACTAAAATTGTTCGTTCATCAACGTAAAATTCTTTTTCATCTATTACTACTGCAAGTGCTCCTTTTTCTAATGCTTCTTTTGCAAAACTATTTCCATTAAAATTTTCACCTTTCAAACAAAAAAACAGAATGTTGTTTTCTATCCTTCTTGTGTCGGTTGATATTCCAGTTGCTTGTTTAAATAATTTATATAACGTTTCCATATATTCAAAAAAAAACCCATCTACAAAAGTAAATGGGTTCAAAATTATTAATTAATTTTTATTTTTTCTTTTTCTTCTTGTTCGAATAATTTTGTCCAACCGGACTTCCAATTCTATCCATCGCACAACGGAAACCAATTGTGCAAGTAGACATGTTTTCGTCTAAGAATCTTCTAGATCCTGAATTCAACCAATAAGCTCTGTCTTTCCAAGAACCACCTTTGAACACACGTGATTTATCTGAAATCAATGTTGTTGGCCAAGAAGTAATATCTTCTGGTTTTATTTGTGTTCCTTCTAAGTTGAAAGTTTCAAACTCAGATTGGTACATTAATAAGTTTGGATCACGTTGTGCTTGGTTGATACCATTTTTGTAATCATCATTGTCATAATGAATTGAAGACTCAATGTCACCGTCTAAATAATCTATATAATCATCCTTGCGGTAATTACGTCTACCAATATTTTCTTCTTCAGTTACATTACGGTATTTCAATTTACCAGGAGTATTTGTGATAAATTGAGCAAAACCATCACGAATCATAGTGATTACTTCGTAAGAGTATTCCTCATCTCTACCTTGGCGTAATTGGTCAGCAAAAATACCTTCATAAATCTCATCTTGAATACGTGCATTTGCTTCGATATCGTATTTATTGTTTTTGTCAATAATTGACTCATCTAATACTTTACCGATAATGTGTATCAATTCAATCTCAATAGAATCTTTCTTTTTACCATGTGAAACATAAATTGGATCAGGAGAAACACCTCGTTGTGTTCTGTTTCTTGAAGATACATTTGCAGCTAAACCTGCTGGAATTACAGTGTCACTCGGATCGTGCTTGTCTGCAGAGATACGTTGGTAACGAATACGTTCAAACTCGTTTAAGTATTCTTTCATTCCATGAACGTCATACTGAACTTGTTGGTTTTTTTGTTCTACTGCACCTTCGTTGTTCAACAATTTAGTTTGGTACACATTTCCACGGAATGGACGGAATTCATCGTAATCCTCTGAAGTCAACGGTCGATAGACATCCATTACCCATTCTGAAACGTTTCCAGCCATGTGGTATAAACCATAATCATTCGGCCAGTAAGATTCAACCGGTGCTGTTACATCTGCACCATCATTCAATGCCCCTGCAACTCCCATGTAATCTCCTCGACCACGAACAAAGTTCGCACGAATTGCACCTTGAAACTCTTCATTTTCTTGGCGAACAAAATGTCCATCCCAAGGATATTGACGACGATCTGTAATAACTTCAGTACCTTCTGTTAGATTTCCGATTAAACCTTGAGAAGCAAATTCCCATTCAGCTTCTGTAGGTAGACGGTATTTTGGAAGAAGAATTCCATCTTCCATGCGAACAATGCGCTCACCTAATTTTTTACCATTTACATTTGAAGGGTCTAAATCTGTTAATTTACGTCCGCCTAATTCTGGACTTTGCTCAAATTGACCTACTAAATAAGAGTCTGTATTGAATGTTTCTGCATCAGCTGCATTTACATCCCATCCTAAAACGCCTTCGCGAATTAATACATACTCGTTTACACGGTCTGTTCTCCATTTACAAAAGTCAGAAGCTTGTAACCAAGATACACCAACTACAGGATAATCGCGGTATGCAGGATGGCGTAAGTAATACTCAACATATTTTTCTTGAAAAGCAAGCGGAGATCTCCAACACAACGTGTCTGGTAATGCATTGCGATATACCATAGGGTATTGTTCATATGCACGAGAAATCCAGTATAAATATTCCAACCATTGGAAATTTGTAACCTCAGTTTGGTCCATGTAAAAAGAAGAAACAGTTACACGTGCAGGACGGTTGTTGTAATCAAACATTACATCTTGTTCAACCATTCCCATCGTGAAAGTTCCACCTTCAACTAATAATAAACCAGGACCAGTTTCCTGATCTACAAATGGCACTTTTTGAAAACCACCTACATCTGGGTTGTTATAATCCCATCCAGTAGAGGATGAATAATCTCTACTACAAGAGCTAATAGTTACACCAGCAACTACCGCTAACATTAAACGAAACATTCTCATATATTTGGTTTGTATTTTCATTTTTTTGGATAACAAAGTTAATTTAATAAACGGACAATCACTAACAGGTTACAAAAAAAATTAAAATGAAGGACAAGATATTGTTCTAAATACTTTAGATGCAGGTTTACATTTGGTGTTAATTCCAAGTGAAACCTCATGTGAACCACCTGATACACCGTTGTTTAATCGCGAAACAGTTACATCATACGAATAACCCAATTTAAATGTGCCAGTATTTATTCCCATTGTTAAAATAAATGCATCTCTATTTCTAAACCATGCACCAGCTTGAAAAGCACCATACTTAATATATGTTCCAATGCTTAATTCTTGAAAGCCTTGTTGGTTTTGGTAAATAATATTTGGTAAAATAGATGTTGTATTTGTGTATTTAGATTTTCCGCCTAATGGAATTTCCGCTCCCATGTGAGCAGTGAAGCGCATTGGCATAGGTGAATTCCCAATAATTACTGATTCATTCGGGCGGTTTAAATGATGAGCTGCAAATCCGAAGAAAAAACGTTTAGAATATCCAATAAATCCTGCAGAGGCATCAAAGAAACCTCTCTGACCTTCTCTTGGAACATCTCCAGTAGCGAAAATAAAACCGCGACGTGGATCAATCATATCTCCAAAAGTTAATTTATCCCAGTCCAAGAATTTTTGATACCAAGCTGCACGTGCTCCAAAAAGCATTGCGAATTTTCGGTTCACCTTTAAATGATAAGAATAACACAAACCGAGCATGGACGTGTTAATTGTTCCTTTTCCTTGCTGATCATGTGTAGCTAATATTCCAAATCCTCCTGAAATATTTTTGAAATACTGATCGTAAGACGCGCTATATGTGACGTAGTTAGCAGATAAACTTGGCCACTCATTTCGGTAGTTCATAGCAAACCTAGCACAACCATGAGAACCAGCGAAGGCCGGATTCAAATAAAGTGGATTGGAATAAAACTGAGTGAATGTAGGATCTTGCGCTTTTAACCCGCTGGATGTCAGACAAATCAATACAAAAAATAGTAATTTTAATCTCTTCATTAGTTTTGCGTATATGATTGCATAGTGCTAATCGTTTGACAATGTTACGAAAAAAAATATCATTTGTTACGTCAAAACGTGTAAAAGTTCAAAATAAAAAAAGAAATCGTACGTTTGAATGAATATTTCAACATTTTAAGTTGAATTTTGTTAATTCTTTAATTTATATATATGAATTCTAAAACGTGTAAGTTAATTTTCTTAGTTTTTATCAGTGTTTCAAGCCTGTTTAACTACTCTTTCACGCAAGATTTTTCGCTTGATTTAAGCTGGAAAATGAGTGAGAACATCAATGAAAATGGCTTAATTTACAAAAGACCAATTATAAACAACGGACTTTATTCCGAAAGGTTGCCTTTGTTTTCTAAAGTTTTTTCAACAAAAAACGGTGCATGGCAAACAACTATTCAACAATTTGATACAGAAATCTGTTCGCAAGAAGAAATTTCCTATTTTAATTTATTTTCTCTGAATTTGCCTAAATCGTTTTCTATCATTGCTGAAAACAGAAAAGAAAAAGGGAAGAATAAAATAATACTTCACGGCATTCCATATATAAACGACAATGGTGTTTTAAAACGCATCACAAAAATTACAGGTACAAATCAACTTATTGGAAATGAAACAAGTTCATTTTCTAAAAGTTATAAAACTGTTTCGGCTTTAAATTCAGGAACATGGTACAAAATTTCAGTTCCTACTAACGGAATCTATAAATTAGATAAAAGTTTTTTAAGTTCACTCGGAATAGACGTTGCAAATTTAAATCCATCTCATTTAAATGTATACGGAAACGGTGATGGAAGATTGCGTGAACAAAATGGTGGAACCTATTTCGACGATTTAGAAAAAAATCCAATTCTTGCATTTGGAGAAACCGACAATGTATTTAACGATCCAGATTATTTTATCTTTCATGCTTTTGGTCCAAACCGATGGGACTATGGCGCATTAACAGGTTTTGTCAGAAATCAACACATTTATTCTACTGTTCAACATTATTTTATACACATAGATGCCAGCGATGCGCCAAGTCGTATTTCAGACTTACCCAATTCAGCTGCTTCAAATGTGAATGTAATAAGTTACGACTACCATTCAATTCAAGAAAAAGAATTAACTAATTTAGTAAGTGGTGGACAAAGATTTTATGGAGAAGAGTTCGATGTTTCATTAACGTACAATCATCCATTTTCTGTTCCAAATATTGATTTATCAACGCCAGTAAAAATTGATTACGCTGTTGCGAATAATTCGAACGGGGCGGGGAATACTTTTGTTTTGAGAAATGGTGCTTCAACAATTCATTCTATTTCTTTGCCTGGCACAAGTAGTGATTGGATTAGAAGTTCACAAAATTTCACTTTCACCCCAAGTTCCGGAACAATCGATTTATCCTCTACTTTTAATAGAACAAATCCAGCATACACACTTTATTTAGATTACATTGAACTTGAATGCAGAAGAAATTTAGTAATGTCTGGTTCTTATATTGATTTTCGTGACCGCAATTCATTGGCTGCTGGAAATATTGCCGATTTCTCAATCAGCGGTGCTTCTTCTGGAATTTATATTTGGGATGTTTCACAGCCGAATAAGCCAAAAAACATTTCAGGCACACTTTCGGGCGCTACATACAATTTTAAACGTCCAAGTGATTCGTTAAAAGAATATGTTGCTTTTTATGTTAGCGGAGCTGGAACTCCCACTGCAATTGGTTTAGTGCCGAATCAAAATTTACATGCTTTGCCACAAGCAGATTATATTATTGTTACACATCCTGATTTTATTTCACAAGCAAATCGTTTGGCAGATTTGCACCGAACAAAAGGTTTAAAAGTGCATGTTGTTCCAACAGGTTTAATTTACAACGAGTTTTCTTCTGGAAACCAAGATGCTACTGCAATTCGCCGTTTTGTAAAAATGTTTTACGACCGAGCAAATGGAGATTCAACTTTATTCCCAAAATATTTGTGCCTGTTTGGAGATGTAACTTATGACCCTAAAGGAAGAATTGAAAACAACAATTACATGGTTCCTTCTTTTGAATTTCCAAATTCAGAAAGCCACATAGCGGCGTTGGTCACCGACGATTATTTTGGTTTTATGGACAACAATGAATCGTTTTCGGGTGCTGATATGATGGACATTGGAGTTGGAAGATTATTGGCAAGTAATATGGATCATGCGCTTACTTTAGTCGATAAAATTGAACGTTACATGAAAAACGAAGCCGTTTCGGCGGTGCCTGGTCCGAACAGTTGTTGTTCTTCGGCTTCCACGTCTAGTTTTGGAGATTGGCGCTTGCAATATACCTTAATTACAGACGATGAAGAAGGTGGTTATTTTATATATAATGATGCTGAACCAGCTGTAAATATTGCGCAAAGCGAAGCGCCATATATGAATTACGATAAAATTTATTCAGACGCATACCAGCAAGTTTCGCAAGCGGGGGGAGAACGTTACCCGGAAGTTTTTAATGCAATTACAAGCAAAATTGAACGCGGAAATTTAATTATGAATTATATCGGACATGGTGGTGAAGTTGGTGCTGCTGAAGAAAGAATAATTACGGTTGAACAAATGCAAGAATGGGACAATATTAATCGCTTAACTTTATTTGTTAGTGCAACCTGCGAATTTGCGAAATTCGATGATCCGGACCGAGAGTCTATAGGAGAGTCAATGAGTCTTTCAAAAACTGGAGGTGCAATTGCATTAATGACCACTTCACGCTCTGTGTTTTTTGGCGTAAACACAGACATAGTAAATGAATTTTACAAGCATGTTTTTGACAGAGATGTTAATTTTGAAGCATTAACATTTGGTGAAATTATGCGCAAAACAAAAAACGGAGCTTCTCCTGGCGATAATAAACGTAGTTTCAATTTAATTGGCGATCCGGCCCTACAAATTGCACTTCCGAAACTGCAAATTGTGACCGATTCTATTAATGGAAAAATTCCGACAATAGACATAGACACCGCAAGTGCTTTGTCAAAAATTAGAATATCAGGTCATTTTCAAGATGCATTGGGAAATGTTCAGACAAGTTTGAACGGAATTCTAAATCCAACTATTTTCGATAAAGAAAAAACGTTTCAAACTCTAGGAAACGACCTAAGTTCGCCTATAATTCCATTTAAATTGCAGAAAAATGCATTGTATAAAGGAACTGTTTCAGTTACAAATGGGTACTTCAGTTTTGAGTTTTACGTTCCAAAAGACATCAATTATTCCTACGGAAAAGGAAAAATAAGTTATTACGGAAACTCTTCTCAAACAGATGGTTTTGGATTTGATACAAATATTGTAGTTGGCGGAATTAACGCTGCTGGTTTAGCAGATAACGAAGGGCCTGAAATTGAAGCGTTTTTAAACGATAAAAGTTTTGTAGACGGCGGTATTTCTGGTAAAACTCCGCTTTTAATTGTTGAAGTAAACGACAACTTCGGTATCAATACTGTTGGAAACGGAATTGGCCACGATATTACAGTTGTGGTTGATGGTGAAACCTCTAGCCCAATTATTTTAAATGAATTCTATGTTGGTACACTCAATGATTTTTCTTCTGGGCGAATAGAATACAATTTTTCTACGCTTGCTATTGGAGCACACACACTCAATATTAAAGTTTGGGATATTAACAACAATTCAAGTGAACATGAGTTAAAATTTGTTGTTACAGAAGATTCTTCTGTAGTGATTCAACAAGTGTTGAATTATCCGAATCCGTTTACCACTCGCACCGAATTTTTATTCGAACACAACCAATCTTGCTCTAGCTTAGAAACGCAAGTTCAAATTTTCACCGTGTCGGGAAGATTGGTGAAAACAATTAACCAAACTGTTGCAACAAGAGGGTTTAGAGCAGACGGTATTGAGTGGAACGGAACCGATGATTTTGGTGATCAATTAGCAAAAGGTGTCTACATTTATCATTTATCGGTAAATCTTCCAGATGGAACAAAAGCAACAAAAACTGAAAAATTAGTACTTTTAAGGTAAGTTGAACAATAAAAGTTAAAAAAAAACGTATTTTTGTTATCACAAGTAACTCGTAAATTAAAAATGATCCGTCAAATTTTATTCATATCTTCTTTATCTATCTCTAGTTTTGCGCTATCGCAAGCGAATGGCGGCTCTGGTGTTGAAGACGAAGCTCTACAACTAAATACAATTACAACTGCCTTGCCGTTTTTAGGAATTACGCCTGATTCTCGCGCTGGAGGTATGGGTGATGCAGGAACGGCACTAAGTGCAAATTCCAATTCTATTTATTGGAACACTGCCATGCTTAACTTTGCGGAAGACGATGCTGAAATAAGCGTTAGCTACACGCCATGGTTACGTCAATTAACGAATGATATTCACCTTTCTTATTTGTCTGGATACAAACGAATCAACAACCGCATGGCTTTTGCAGGTGCGTTGCGTTATTTTAGTTTAGGTGAAATTACTTTTACAGACGAAAACAATAAGTTTATTCGTGAAAACAAACCAAGTGAATTTGAAATTGCTCTTGGTTATTCGTTTATGTTGAACCAAAAAAACAGCATTGGTGTAAATGGTAAATTTGCAAATTCAAACCTTACTGGAGGGTTAATTGTTGCTGGTGCTGAAACAAATGCCGCTCGTGCAGGTATTGCAGATATTTCTTATGCGCACCGGAACGATGATGTTCGTTGGTTTAACAGAAAAGGAGAATACACTTTGGGTGTAACTTTAAATAACATTGGTAATAAAGTGGCATATTCAGCATTACAAAAACGCGATTTTTTACCAATGAACTTGAAAATAGGAAATGCATATACTGTAAAATTTGATGACTACAATAAATTAACTTTTTCATTAGATCTTCAACGTTTATTAGTACCAACACCACCAGTTCGTATTTCAGTGGATGGCGGAACCGAAATTATTGCTGGAAAAAACAACGATGTTGGAATTGTTTCAGGTCTAACGCAATCGTTTTTTGATGCTCCTGGAACACTCGTGAAAGACGAAAATGGTGATTATGTTCAAAATGCAGACGGTTCTTACCAAATTGTTAAAGGTTCCGTTTTTAAAGAAGAACTTTCTGAAATTAACATTGCTTTCGGAACTGAATATTCATACAATAATATATTGGCATTTAGAGGTGGCTTTTTCTTCGAGAGTCCGAACAAAGGTGCACGTCAGTTTTTTAATGTTGGAGCGAGTTTTCAATACAACATTTTTGGACTAGATATTTCTTACTTAGCGGCATTGAAAAGAAACAACCCATTGGCAAATACACTTCGTTTTACTTTGCGTTTCAAGATTGGACAAAAAGTAACTGGTGGCGATGCAAAACCAGAATAATAAATGAATATCCGTATTGGTTTTGGTGTAGATGTGCACCGTTTAGAAGAAGGCAGAAAATTTATTCTTGGGGGCGTTGAGCTCCCTTCTTCTTTTGGAGCAGTTGGTCATTCTGATGCTGATGTGTTAATTCATGCTATTTGTGATGCCTTACTTGGAGCGCTTAATCTGCGCGACATTGGGTTTCATTTTTCAGATACCGATCCGAAATACAAAGGAATTGATTCTACAATTTTGCTCAAAAATGTGATGGAACTCATTCACGAGAAGGGTTTTGGGATTGTGAATATTGATGCAACAGTTATTTTGGAACAGCCAAAAGTGAATCCTCATATTCCGTTAATGATAGCTATTTTGGCGCCAATTTTAGGAATAGAAAATGATTGCCTTTCAATTAAAGCTACAACGCATGAAAAAGTAGATTCTTTTGGCGCTGGCGAAGCAGTAAAAGCGTATGCAGTTTGTTTGTTAATGAAAAATTGAACATAAAAATTCTTCAGAATAGTTTGCAACAGTGATTGCAGCGGCATTTCACGACGAAGGAGTGAGATACAGCGTAAAGCGCGGTTCTAAGCGCCGAAAAATGTGAAAAAAATCGTTTCATTCTTCTTTCGCTTGGAAGTTGCCCAAAGAAAAATAGCTTTTACGAGGTTAATGAAATAAATGGCTTTTCGTATATTTGTAATTCAAATTGAATCATGAAAATAAATCCAACATATAACACCAAGGAACTTTTACTCGAATTATACAACAAACCACTTTTGGAATTGGTTTTTGAAGCGGCAACGGTTCACCGCCAGTTTCACAACCCGCGCGAAGTGCAAATGTCTTCACTTTTGAGTATCAAAACAGGCGGGTGCTCGGAAGATTGTGGCTACTGTCCGCAAGCTGCACGTTACCATACCAATGTAGATGCACACAAACTCATGTCTGTTGAATCTGTTTTGGAGCAAGCTCGAAATGCAAAAGCAAACGGTTCTTCGCGTTTGTGTATGGGCGCTGCTTGGCGCGAAGTGCGCGACAACAAAGATTTCGATTCGGTTGTGGAAATGGTGCAAGGAGTGAACGACCTAGATATGGAAGTTTGTTGTACGCTCGGAATGTTGAACGAAAATCAAGCAATTCGCCTGAAAAAAGCCGGACTTTTTGCCTACAATCACAACCTCGATTCGTCGAAAGAATTTTACAAAGATATTATTTCAACCCGTGAATACGACGACCGTTTGAATACGATCGACAATGCGCGAAAAGCAGGAATTTCTGTTTGTTCAGGTGGAATTATCGGAATGGGCGAAGCAGTAGAAGACCGCGTTGGATTGTTGTATAGTTACATGGAAATGGAAACGCCACCAGAGTCTATTCCTATTAATGCCTTAGTTGCGGTAGAAGGAACGCCTTTGGAAGATCAAAAACCAATTGAACAATGGGAAATGATTCGCATGGTTGCTACAACTCGTATTGCTTTTCCAGAGTCTGTTGTGCGTCTTTCTGCTGGTAGAACTAAAATGTCTATGGAAGGACAAGCTTTGTGTTTTATGGCCGGAGCAGGATCTATTTTTGCTGGAGATAAATTATTGACCACACCAAATCCGGAATTCAATGAAGACAAGCAAATGTTCGAGATTTTGGGCCTAGTAGCGAAAGAAGCTTTTGCTGATGGTGAAAAGCCAGTAACAGAACCCGATGCAATTTTGGATGCACGGAAAGCAAAAGATGCTGCACGCGAAAAAGAATTAAGCGAAGCGCGAATTTCGAGTGAGAATTTTGAACCGCGCAAGATTTTATTGGAGTAAATGACACATAAATTTCAAGAAATATTAAAAAACAGAATCGAGAAGGGGAGTGAACGCTCCCTTTTGTCGTTTGATGGAAAAATAGATTTCTGGTCGAATGATTATTTGGGTTTAGGCAGGAACGAATCGTTTGTTTCATTGAAATCGGGAAGTGGATCTCGCTTAATTTCAGGAAATTCGAAGAGAATTGAAGCTGTAGAATCTTTTTTAGCAAAGCAATTTGAAGCTGAGGCAGCACTTGTTTTTAATTCGGGCTACGATGCCAATTTGGGTTTTTTTAGTTCAGTTCCGCAAAAGGGCGACACAATTTTGTACGATGAATTGATTCATGCGTCGGCGCGCGATGGTGTGCGTTTGAGTTTTGCGAAGTCGTATTCGTTTCAGCACAATTCTGCAGAAGATTTACGTTCAAAATTGGAACGAGCCGAAGGAACAGTTTTTGTAGCTGTAGAATCTTTGTATTCGATGGATGGCGATTTGGCTCCACTATTAGAAATTGCTACAGTTTGTGAGAAATTTGGAGCACTTTTAGTTGTAGATGAGGCACATGCAGGTGCGGTTTTTGGGGAAAATGGAACGGGTTTGTGTATAGAAAAAGGCATCAAAACTTTTGCACGTTTGTTCACATTTGGAAAAGGTTTTGGAGCACACGGAGCAGCTCTTGTTGGTTCTGCTGAATTGCGAAATTTTCTAATTAATTTTGCGCGTTCGTTTATTTATACTACTGCTTTGCCTGAGCAATTTTACGAACACATTCAAGGGCAAGTTGAACATGTAAATGCTGAAAATTTGCGCATTCTTTTACAGCGGAACATTGATTTTTTTAGATTGAACGTTCCCAGTTTGAAAAGCGATGCACGTTCACCAATTCAAATACTAGATTTTGAATCGTTAGAGAAGTGCAAAGAAGTTGCACGTTTACTTCAAGATAAAGGCTTTGCAGTAAAAGCAATTCTTCCACCAACTGTTCCCGTAGGGAAACAATGTTTGCGTTTTTGTATTCACTCGTTTAATACGGAGGAAGAAATAGTACAACTTGGATATTTACTTAAGCGTAAATAGAAAATCGTTGCGCTCTTTGCTAGAAAATTAGTCTAAAATTATACAGCAACCGCACCTTTTATATGCGGATGCGGATCATAATTTAATAACTCAAAATCATCAATCGTAAAATCAAAAATAGATTTCACAGCAGGATTTATTTTCATTGTTGGAAGTGCTCTAAAATTGCGTGTTAATTGCAATTCAGTTTGTTCCAAATGGTTGATATACAAATGCGCATCTCCTAATGTATGAATGAATTCACCAGGTTCCAAATCGCATACCTGAGCAATCATCATGGTCAATAATGCATAAGATGCAATGTTAAAAGGAACACCTAAAAAAGTATCTGCAGATCGTTGATATAACTGACAGCTTAATTTTCCGTCGGCAACATAAAATTGAAACATGGTGTGACAAGGTGGAAGTGCCATTTCATCAACATACGCAACATTCCAAGCGCTCACTAACAATCTGCGCGAGTTCGGGGTGGTTTTTATTTGCTCAATTAGGTTCGAAATTTGATCAATAGACTTTCCATCAGGAGTTGGCCACGAGCGCCATTGAAAACCATAAACTGGTCCGAGATTTCCGTTTTCGTCTGCCCATTCGTCCCAAATTGAAACATTGTTTTCCTTCAGGTATTTGATATTCGTGTCGCCTTGCAAGAACCACAACAATTCGTGAATAATTGAACGCAGATGTAATTTTTTTGTTGTTAAAACGGGGAAGCCATCTGCTAAATTGAAACGCATTTGATAACCAAAAGTGGAAATGGTTCCAGTGCCTGTTCGGTCGCCTTTTTTTGTTCCATTTTCGATAATATGTTTCAATAAGTCGTGGTACTGCTTCATTTTGTGTTTTGTTTCTACAAATTTACGAAAGATTTAGGTGTGAAATTTTCTTCGTTGATAACTTGACTTCGTTTGTTAAAAAAGGGTTCATTTTAGAAAGAATTGATTTTCTTGAAGTTTCGTTATACATTTGTTTCATGAAACAACTACTTTTTATTTTCACTTTATTATTTATGTTACCACTTTCTGCTCAAGTGAAACTCAAAAAAAAATATTTTGGTTTATATGAAGGCGAAATTGGCGCATATACAATTGATTCGGGAACTGATTTATTGATGATTCAAAAATCAGTAATCGAAATTCAATTTAATAAAGAAGGAACGCTTACGCAAAAAATTGGCGAATTTTCTGTATCGGGCACGTGGAAATTATTCTTTGAAGCAGATAATTACTATTTATTCGATGTGCAGATAGCAAATCAAGTAATGACAGAGCGTATCTTGTTGTATAAAAAAGGCAAGAAAATGAGTCGCGAAGGAATTACACCACAACCTTCAGCTATTTTGAATTTAAAGAAATAAGAAATAATCGTCAAATCAGTTATTGAATCACTCTTTTACTAAGCGCTTGTGAATCATTGAATTGCTTGTTCGTATTTCCAAAAGATAAGTTCCTATCGGTAAATCTGCAATTGAAACACTTTTTTCAAAACCAGTTAAATTTATCGTTTTAAACAGCTGTCCGTTTGTTGAGTAGATTTTAACTTCCTGTAGTTCATCTTTATTCGTCTTTATTCGAATTGTTATTGTTTCTTTCGCCGGATTTGGATAAAGCATGCAAAATGCTTCACTTAAAGCAGATTCTTCTGTTCGAAGGTCGCAAATTCCGGGTAAATTAACGTCTAACCAAGCCAAACGTTCTTGAATCCAGGTTTTGATTGCTGTTAATTCTTCAGCATAGGTTTGAGGAAGTGGAGATGGATTTGGCCAGGTATAAACGCCCAAAATTGGCCATTCTTCAAAATGCCTTGTTTTTGCATTGTCTAAATAGTTTCCAAGCGAATCAATGAAGTTGTATAAATACTGTTCGCTTAAAAGTGTTTCACGTAAACTGTCATACCGGCAACGTAAATCAAATTGAAACTGAGGATCAGACATCAATTGCGCCCACCAAGTTGGAGTGTCATCTCCGCAGCCAGCTAAAATATAGGCAAATCCACCTGAACTGTCGCCTTCGCAATAATCGGCATTCCACCAAGCTAAATTAAAATCCCAAATTGGACCCATGCGCAATCTGCCATCTTTGCTATCTTTGTCTTTGTGAAGAAAGGTGCTAATTCGGTAAGCGTCTACATTTTTAGATAGTTCATTTAGTAGTAAAAAATCGACAAAAGTTTCCGTTTTTGCATACTTTCGGTAACCAATTAACGGGTCTTGATATTGGGGTGAATTGATCGCAACTTCAAAAGAATCGATGTATTTTTGAATGTAATCTGTTTGAATTGCAGTAATATTTGTTTCGGAAGGATAATGGTAATTAAAATAAACATCTTGGCCAGCAGCAGTTTGAAAATTAGATAGCCAACTACCTCCACCGCTTCCGGTTGATTTGTCAATTTTGACAATATATCCTCCTGTTAACTGATCTCCGATTGAATCGATTGGAAGAAGTTTCGCAATATCTACACGGTTGTTATCGCGTTTAATTTTTTCCATTAAAACGTAAATACCAACGTAATCATTGTTTAAGAAAACTTCACATAATTTAGTGCGCGAAGCATACATTCCCATTTGATTTGATAAATCATACGTAAGTATGTTTCGAATACACGATTTGTCGTTGTAGGGTGCATATAAAATCCAATCGCTTTCGCTTGGCATTCCCAAAAGTGCTGTATCGATAGGCATTTGACTTGCATTTCGCGTTTCAAAGCCATACGATTTTTGAGGAAACCCAGCAGAAGAAGAGCCACGTTGTTCAATTCCTATGAAACCAGAAAAAACAGGCGCATCGGCCGGAAAGTTGAGATTTCCGCTGGTATTGGTGATGATTTTCATTGTTGCGCTTATCTTCGGTTCGTCTGGAATAGTTGCTCCGAAAGTATTTAGAACAACAAGTGGCAAATCTGAACCTAAGAAAACAGGAAACGTAGCTGGGTTACTTCCAAAAGTAATGGCACAAGAATTTAAAAATCCAACATCTGCTCCGGCATTATCGTTAACTGTCAGAATCCAGGTTCCGTTTGGGTTTTGGTTGTTGTTAAATGAAGCTAATGGACCTTGTGGTTTAAATGTTCCGGTATAAGGTGCGTTTCCTGCTACAATAGACGTTGCAGCATCTGCACGCAAGCATGTTCCCGTGAAATTATCTGCGCCACCTCCAACAGAACTAACTAGAGAAATACTTATTCCATCCGGTGAAGTTAAGCTAATGCTAAGGTCTGCAAGATACGTGTGCGTAACATCGAAACACACTTCTTCTATACCGAAAGTAAGCAAGTTTATTGATGTTGGTAGACCTGAAACAACTATTGGAATATTTATTGGTTGAAAATCTAAAATAGAATCTGTTCCACCGTTAAATGTTTGCGAACGAGCACTTAGCGCAAGAACGGATAAGAATAGGGTGAGCAAGGTTTTTTTCATATTACCGCTAAGTTATTAAATTATTTCTAAAAATCGATTTAGATTAGTGACTAATTCACCAATTTTTCTTTCGAAATTTAGAAAAAAAAAGAATTTTTTTTAAATTTTAATACCTTGAATTGAAATTAGTGCTGAATACTAGCTAACTCTTTGG
Organism: Crocinitomicaceae bacterium; assembly: GCA_031409255.1. Lineage (GTDB taxonomy): Bacteria > Bacteroidota > Bacteroidia > Flavobacteriales_D > Crocinitomicaceae > Fluviicola. The sequence continues at coordinate 5,155 of JANNWW010000156.1, read as the reverse complement.
GATTGTGTTTGTGTTTGAATAAAACGGCAAAAAGGAGAGCAACAACTAAAGAATAGCAAGCGAAACAAAGCCAAATGGGTTGCCAGTTGAATGATTTATCTGCTTTCAAGAAGAATGTTTGAATAATATAACCACTTCCATAGCTTCCAATAATTGCCCCTATACCATTTGTCATGAGCATAAATACACCTTGAGCCGAAGAGCGAATTTTTGAACTTGTAGTAGTTTCAACGAAAAGCGAGCCCGAAATATTGAAGAAATCGAATGCCATTCCATAGACCACACAAGAAACTACAATCATCCATAAACCTTCAGCCGGATTTCCGTAAGCTAGAAGTCCGAAACGTAAAACCCATGCAAACATTGATATGAGCATTACTTTTTTGATTCCATATTTCCGCAAGAAGAAAGGGATGGTTAAAATAAATAAGGTCTCAGAAATTTGAGAAATCGACATGATGATAGTAGAACCCTTTACAACGAGCGAATTTGCATATTGCGGATAGTTTTTAAACTCAGAAAGAAATAAATCTCCATACATGTTTGTTAATTGCAATGCAGCTCCCAAAAGCATAGAGAAACAAAGGAAAAGTATCATTTTGTAGGAAGAAAGCATTTGCATAAGTGCTTTTCCAAAAGAGATTTCGTCTGTGTTAGTTGTTTCGAGCGATTTAAATTTCGCTTTTGGCGGACAAGCAGGTAATGTTAAAGACATGGCAACAAGAAGAATGGAACCAGCAATTGACACATAAAACTGTCCTTCAGTTGCTTTGAAACCCAATAAATTCGTTATCCACATTGCTACAATAAAACCAATTGTTCCAAAAACACGAATAAATGGAAAATCTTTTACCACATCTAATTTATGTTTTGTTAGAATTGTATAGGAAACAGAATTACATAGCGCAATCGTTGGCATGTAGAAAATCATTGCTACTAGCATCATCCAGAAAAAGTCATTTGGATTGGTAGCTTTAGTGAGAAAGTAAATAGAAATTCCTCCGCATAAATGCATGAAAGCAAAAAGACGTTCGGCGTTCACAAAGCGGTCTGAAATGTAGCCGACTATTGCAGGCATAAATACAGAAGAAATACCCAAAGTTGTAAAAATTGCTCCAAATTCTTTCGGACTCCATTGTTTTGTTTCAAACCAATAGTTTGCAATTGTGATGAGCCATGCTCCCCACACAAAAAACTGAAGAAAATTAATAAGTATAAGTTGAATTTTAATTTTCGAGGTATTTTCCATAGTAGAATTTAGTCGCGTTTCTTCATTTCATCCCGAATACGAGACGCCAATTCGTAATCTTCTTCATCAACAGCAATGCTTAGTTGATCTTCTAATTCTTCCATACTCAAACTTTCGAATTCGTTTTTGAGAGTAGAATCAGTTTCTTCTGTAAAATTATCGCCATCCGTATCGAACTCATCCGATTCAATTCCTGCTTTCGCCAAAATATCTTCGAAGGTGTAAACGGGACATTCAAAACGAACCGCCAATGCAATTGCGTCTGAAGTTCGGCCATCAATTTCTGAAATTTTATCTCCTTGTTGACAAATAATTTTCGCGTAAAATATTCCCTCCTGCATGTTGTAAATAACCACTTCTTTCATTTTTATTTCGAAAGAACGCGCAAAAGATTTAAACAAATCGTGTGTAAGCGGACGGGCGGGAACCATGTTTTCAATTACCATCATGATGGCTTGAGTCTCAAAGCCACCAATAATTATTGGCAACCTGCGCTTTCCTCCAACTTCCTGTAAAACAAGAGCGTATGCCCCAGACTGGGTTTGGCTATACGTTATTCCTGCAATTTCTAATTTTATTTTATCCATCCTATCGAATGTTCTACTTTTATCAAAAAGAGAGGGAAGCTGTTAAACCTCCCTCATAACTGTTGTAAATATATAAAAAGAATCTGATTCTTAGTTTTGACTAGCGCGGAATTTTTTAACCGCCTCAGTTAGCTTTGGTAAAACTTCGAAAGCATCACCAATAATACCATAATCAGCAGCTTTGAAGAACGGAGCTTCAGCATCTGTGTTAATAACTACAATCACTTTTGAACCGTTTACACCTGCTAAATGCTGAATTGCACCTGAAATTCCGGCAGCAATGTATAAATTAGGTCGAATAGCAACACCTGTTTGACCAACATGTTCGTGGTGAGGTCTCCAACCAATGTCTGAAACCGGACGAGAACAAGCTGTTGCAGCGCCCAAAGCTTTCGCTAAATCTTCTACTATTCCCCAGTTTTCTGGACCCTTCAATCCGCGACCAGCCGAAACAACTAATTCTGCCTCGGGCAATGGAATGCTTCCTTCTGGTTTTTTTGTTTCTAGCACTTTAATAACTGCTGTACCTGCACCTCCGTCAAAATTTTCAACCGCACAAGCACTTCCAGATTGAACAGGTTGAATGCTGTTTGGCAATAAGGAAATTATTTTTTTTGCAGAGTTAACGGTTACTTGTCCAAATGCTTTTCCTGAAAATACATTTACTTTCACTGTGTTTCCGTTCGGAACCTCAACTGCTCCTGAAACCAAACCTGCTTTCAAACGAACTGAAAGGCGAGGAGCAACTGCTTTCGCGATTAAATCGTGTGAAAAAAGAATCAAATCTGCGTTTGTTGTTTCAACAGCTTTCGAAATTAATCGAGTAACTTGCTGCGCATCTTCCGAAGAAACAGAACGGTCAACCAAAACTTTTGAAGCGCCATATTCACCTAATGTAGCAAGTGTAGAATCTTCTGCTTTTCCTGTCGCAACAACTGTAATTGAACCGCCAATTTTAGAAGCGTAGCTTACTAATTCTAAGGCACTTTTTGCTACCGATTGCGCAGCGTTTATGTATACTAAAATATTCATTTTCTTCTAACTATTAAATTACTTTCGCTTCGTTGTGTAACAAAGCAACCAACTCGTCCATGTTGTTTGGATCGATCATTTTTACCGCCGATTTGGCATTTGGTAATCCGTATTCTACATAAGAAATTAAATCTTCAACTGCTACTGGGGCAATAACTTGCATTGGTTTTGTGCGCGCTGCCATAATTCCACGCATGTTAGGAATACGCTGTTCTGCCATTCCTTTAGCACACGAAACTACCAACGGAAGGTTTGATTCAATTACTTGAACTCCACCAACAATTTCAGTTTCCATTTTGGCTGTTGTTCCATTGATTTCTAATTTTGTTGCTAATGACACGAAAGGTAAATCTAATGCCTCTGCAATCATACCACCAACTTGAGAACCGTTGTAATTGATTGTTTCTTTTCCAGCAAGAATTAAATCGAAGGCATTTGTTTTAGCATATTCAGCAATTTGCATAGCTGTAAAATAAGCATCTTTCGGATCTGCATCTATGCGAACAGCTTCATCTGCACCGATTGCTAATGCTTTGCGAATTACTGCTTCATCTGCAGCACTTCCGACCGTAATAATTGTTAAAGAACCACCCAAAGTTTCTTTTAATTCCAAGCCGCGAACAAGTGCATACCACTCGTCGTATGGGTTCACAATGTATTGAACTCCATTTTCGTCAAAATCTTTGTTGCCATCTTTGAAAGCAATTTTCGATGTTGTGTCTGGAGATTTAGAAATACAAACAAGAATTTTCATTTTCCTTAATTTATTTTTAGTTAAAACAAGTTGAATAGATAGATTGTTTTCCCTTTTTCAGCTCGAAATTGTATTTTTTTTAAGTGCAAAGATAGTTTGAAATCTGGAAAAAAGAATGTGGAAAGCAAAAGACTTTTGAAAAGAATTCTACTTTTCGGTCAAGTTTATTACTTTTGCTCAGTTTTAAAGTAGAACTCAATTTCGGAACATGAAAACATTACAATATAGAGAAGCACTTCGCGAAGCAATGAACGAAGAAATGCGCAAAGATTCGAGCGTATTTTTAATTGGCGAAGAAGTTGCTGAATACAACGGTGCATACAAAGTTTCGCAAGGAATGCTAGACGAATTTGGTCCGAAACGCGTAATCGATACGCCCATCGCTGAACTTGGCTTTGCTGGAATTGCGGTTGGTGCATCTATGAACGGATTGCGACCGATTGTTGAATTCATGACATGGAATTTCGCAATTCTAGCTGCCGATCAGATCATTAACTCAGCAGCTAAAATGATGCAAATGTCGGGCGGACAATACCATTGCCCAATCGTTTTTCGCGGTGGAAATGGAACTGCCGGACAATTAGGTGCAACGCATTCGCAATCATTTGAAGCGTTTTATGCGCACGTTCCAGGGTTGAAAGTTATTACGCCTTCAAACCCCTCAGATGCAAAAGGTTTGTTGAAAGCGGCAATTCGCGACAATGACCCAGTTGTTTTCTTGGAATCAGAAAAAATGTATGGCGACAAAGGCGAAGTTCCTGAAGGTGAATACATTATTCCGATTGGAGTGGCAGATGTGAAAAGAAAAGGAAGTGATGTAACGGTTGTTTCTTTCGGGAAAATCATGAAAGTTGCATTTGAAGCAGCTGAAATATTAGCGAAAGAAGGAATTGAAGTAGAAGTAATTGACTTGCGAACTATTCGCCCTATCGACTACGGAACAGTTGTGGAATCTGTTAAGAAAACAAATCGTTGTGTTGTTTTAGAAGAATCTTGGCCTTTGGCTTCTATTTCTTCTGAAATTGCATATCATGTTCAGCGTTATGCTTTTGATTATTTAGATGCGCCAGTTATGCGTGTTACTCAAACAGACACGCCATTTGCATTTTCGCCTACTTTAATTGAAGCAGCTTTGCCAAATGTGGAGCGTTTAATTAATGCGGTGAAAGCAACTTTGTATAGAAATTAATTGAAAATTAAAAAATACAAATTGGAAAGCCGTTTTAGAAATAAGATGGCTTTTTTGTTTTAATTGTGTGTTAGAATCATTTTATTTCCACTTTTTTTAAGTAATTTCGCCCCTTAAAATTTAAATTAAATTAGAATTATGTCTTATTTGTTTACCTCAGAGTCAGTGTCGGAAGGACACCCAGATAAAGTGGCAGATCAAATTTCTGATGCGCTTATTGATAACTTTATGGCTTTCGACCCAACGTCGAAAGTGGCTTGTGAAACCCTAGTAACTACTGGTCAAGTTGTATTGGCTGGTGAGGTGAAAACAAAAACCTATTTAGATGTTCAGGCAATTGCGCG
>JANNWW010000155.1:0-26090 GCA_031409255.1 Crocinitomicaceae bacterium | reverse complement strand
CGTCGCCATCTTTGTCTGGGCAACCAGCTAAGTTTTTATCACCCACAACAGTTGGGCATTTATCCAAATAATCAGCTGTTCCATCTTTGTCTGTATCTACAGGGCAACCCAATAAATCAACCTTCACACCTGAAGGCGTGTTCGCGCACATGTCTCTGCGGTCACCAACTCCGTCGCCATCTGTGTCTTTTGCTTTGCCAAGAACGAATACAAGACCAATTGTGTGGATCATGTATTGGTCATTGCTTCCCAATTTTGCACCTGTCGAAGTAAATGAAAAACCATCGCGTTTGTCGTGGTTTGTGTATGCGTAATTCAAGTTGTAGTTCAAACCTAATTGTGGGTTAAACATGTAGTTAATTCCACCACCTAAGTTCAAATTCCAATCGTTACCAGAAACATACAATTGATTTGGTTTTTTCACGTAATGTGAAAAACCAGTTCCAACAAACAAGTAAGGTTGCCATTTTGAATCTTCTGGCATTAATTTTCCGTTGTTAAATTTGTAACGCAAGTTCAAGTAACTTTGAACCATTTCCGTTCTGATTCCTCCAAAAAAAGGAATATGATGACCTAGTTGTCCGAATGTTGCATCTACACCCAAATTCAGAGATTTGCTTAAGTAATATTGAGCAGAAATTCCGCCGTGACCACGAAAAGCACCATCTGTATTGAACCACTGATTGTTCACTTCTCCATAATAGTCTGAAATACCAGCGTTGAATCCCAAAGCAAATCGCTGACCAGCAGTTTGGGCATTTGTTGCTATAATTCCTGTTAGGAAAGCAAAACCGAGTAAAATTTTCTTCATTTCATATAAGGTTAAAGAGGTAAAATTACTTTAATCACTGTTTAATAGCAAATTTTAACTTTAAAATAACGAGCCGGTTTTATTTCGATCAAGTAGCATTTTTTGAAACACTTTTATCTTATCAATTTTTCGTAAACTTGTAAACAAATTTCTCAAAATCATGATTACTCCTCCTTCAGAAAAGAAACTCTTCCTTTTAGATGCATTTGCATTAATTTATAGGGCTTATTTTGCTTTCGCTAAAAACCCTAGAGTGAATTCAAAAGGACAGAATACTTCTGCGGCCTTTGGTTTCACGAATGCGTTGATAGATGTAATTAACAAAGAAAAGCCAACGCATATTGCAGTTGTTTTCGACGCTCCGGGAGGCGCAACAAATCGAATGGAAGATTTTGCAGCTTACAAAGCAAATAGACAAGAAATGCCTGAAGATATTAGATCTATGATTCAACCCATAAAAGACATTGTTGCGGCGTTTCACATTCCGTCTTTAATGCTTTCTGGTTTTGAGGCAGATGATATTATTGGAACGCTCGCAAAAGAAGCAGAAAAACAAGGTTTTGTGACGTATATGATGACACCCGATAAAGATTTTGGTCAGCTCGTTTCGGAAAATATTTTCATTTATAAACCAGGTCGGGGTGGAGATCCAGCAAGTGTTATGGGTGTGAAAGAAGTGTGTGAAAAATTTGAAGTTGAAGACCCAATGCAGGTGATAGATATTTTAGGTTTATGGGGAGATGCAGTTGATAATATTCCTGGAATTCCTGGTGTGGGTGAAAAAACCGCAAAAAAATTGATTGCAGAATACGGTTCAATGGAAAAACTCTTTGAAAATACGGACGATTTGAAAGGTAAAATGAAGGAAAACGTCATCAACTTCAAAGAACAGGGATTGTTGTCTAAAATGTTAGCAACAATTATATTAGATGTTCCTGTTGAATTCAATTCTGAAGCATTGAAAATAGACGAGCCAGACAAAGAAAAAGTATTGGAAATATTTACAGAATTAGAATTTAGAAATTTAGCGAAAAGAATTACTGGTGAAGAAATAGTGATTACTGCTTCCTCGGCACCAGTAAAAAATGGACAATTAGATTTATTCGGAACCCAAAGTTTAGTTGATGTGCAAAAAGCACAAGAAACAGCGGGTTTGAAAACTATTGCAACAGAAAAACCAAGCTATCATTTCGTTAATCTTCCGGAAGAAAGAGCAAAATTGCTTTCTTTACTTTTGGAACAAAAATCGGTTTGTTTTGACACCGAAACAACAAGCGTTAACGCCCTTCGCGCTAATGTAGTCGGTATGTCTTTTTCTTTTAAAGAACGAGAGGCCTATTATGTTGCGGTTCCTCAAGAAAATGAAAAAGCACAACAAATTGTAGACGAGTTTAAACCGTTCTTTTCGAATGAAAATATTGAGAAGATTGCCCACAATATGAAATACGATTTACAGGTCTTAAACCGTTACGAAGTTGAATTGAAAGGTCCGCTTTTCGACACAATGATTGCACATTACTTAATTCAACCAGAATCTAAACAAGGCATGGATTTTTTGGCGCAATACTACCTCAATTACCAACCCATTTCTATCGAAGCTTTAATTGGTAAAAAAGGTAAAACACAAGGAAATATGGCCGATTTGGAACCGAGTTCAGTTTCCGATTACGCCTGTGAAGATGCAGATATTACTTTTCAACTCAAGCAATTATTTGCACCTCAAATAGAAAAAGAGCATTTGAAAAACTTGTTTTACCACATGGAAATGCCCGTTATGCGTGTTTTGGCAAAAATGGAAGAAAATGGAGTGAGTATTGACGTTGAGCATTTGAAAAACTATTCAACTCAACTTGGAACAGAATTAGTTCAGACAGAAAAAGATATAGTTGAGTATGCCGGCGAACAATTTAATGTGGATTCGCCAAAACAATTGGGTGAAATTTTGTTCGATAAAATGAAAATTTCTGCAAAAGCAAAGAAAACAAAAACTGGTCAATATGCCACCTCTGAAGATGTTTTGCAGCAACATGTGAAAGATCACCCAATTATTCAAAAGATTTTGGACCACCGTCAAATGAAAAAGTTGAAGTCTACCTACGTTGATCCACTTCCCACAATGATAGATTCAGATGACGCGCGTGTACACACAAGTTACATGCAAACGGTTACTGCAACCGGCCGACTTTCTTCTAACAATCCAAACTTACAAAATATTCCAATCCGAACCGAAAGAGGAAAAGAGATTCGTAGAGCATTCATTGCACAAAACAGCGATTTTCAGTTAATGGCTGCCGATTACTCACAAATTGAATTGCGTATTATTGCCGCTTTGGCTGAAGATAAAAACATGATTAAAGCTTTTCAAGACCGGGTAGATATTCACAAAGCTACTGCTGCAAAAGTATTTCACGTAGATTTAGATCAAGTAACCAAAGAGCAACGTAGTGCTGCAAAAGCCGTTAACTTCGGAATCATTTACGGGCAAAGTGCTTTCGGACTTTCACAAAACTTAGGAATCAGTAGAACGGAAGCCAGAGGAATAATTGATGCATACTTTGCGCAATATTCAACTATAAAAACCTACATGGATTCGGCAGTGAACAATGCACGCGAATTGGGTTACGTTGAAACGATTATGCAACGCCGTCGTTATTTGCCAGACATCAATTCAGGTAATGCGGTTGTGCGTGGTTTTGCAGAACGAAATGCAGTTAACGCGCCAATTCAGGGTTCGGCAGCCGACATTGTTAAAATGGCAATGGTTGAAGTGGATAAAGCAATGGTTGAGGCGAAAGTGAAATCAAAAATGATCATGCAAGTGCACGATGAATTAGTTTTTGAGGTGCACAAAGACGAAGTGGAACTAATGAAGAACTTAGTGAAAATTGCAATGGAATCTGCAGGAAAATTGGTTGTTCCAATGGAAGTGGAAATGCAAGTAGCGGATAATTGGTTAGATGCTCATTAAAATCGAACTCATTATAAAAGACAGATACCTAGCTAGCTAAGCATCTGTCAAAAATTAGCGAGATATTAATTTTTTACTATTCGTACAGTTGTTGAGCCGCTTTCCGAGCCTATTTTCAATAGGTAAAAACCAGTTGAATATCCCTCCAAAGAAATTTGATTTGGATCAAAAGCTTGCAATTTAGAACCGTTTAGCGAGAACAATTCAACAGAATTAATTGTGGCAATGTTCCCTTTGATTTCAATTTTACCACTTGTAGGATTTGGGTAAACTTCGAACGCATTTTCTAATTCATTAATTGAAGCGCCGGGCAAACAACTTGGTGGTAAATCAAAAGCTTCTGTTTGGTCTGATCTGCTCATTGGATCACCTTGGTCTGCAGAATAACCCAAACCACGACGGGCAAAAACTTTCCAAATTGTGCATGTATGAGCGCCTCCATAAAGTAATTCATCTGCTTGTAAAATTCCATTACGTGCATCAACAAATCCTGGGTTACAAGCTGTTAATTTTAATCCTTCAGTCACCAAAGCCATAGCAACATTGTTTCCTCCAGTTCCAGTTTTTAGATTTGGATCAAAACTAGTTGAATCAATTAGTGCCCAAGTTAAATCCCACAGCATTGAACACCAAACAAATCCAATTCCGTGTGGCATAGAAACTCCGCTGTTGTTTGTTTCTGCGTATGTATAATTATTTATTGCAAAACTTGTCGAATAAGGAGCAGGTCTAATTCCAGTTCCATCTATGGGTTGATTGGTAACATATGTTCCAACTCCAGTTGGTTGAGCTCCAACATCACCAGGTTTAATTGTCATAACAATTCCGAAAAAATCAGACCATCCTTCTCCCATTTGTTCGTCGTTGTATAAACAATCTACGTTTTCTGGACCACCTACTAATCTGTTCGAAATTCCGTGTCCATATTCATGCGCAATAATTCCATTGTCTAAATCAGAATCGGTGTCGTCTGGGTTTCCATTGTTTACTAAAGTAACATTAATGGTGTCTCCTAAATTTACTGCATTTTGCCAATCGTCTCCGTCGTTTTGTGAAATCATGACAGAAGGAATTAGCACATTTGCATTTGTTCCACTCATAGATGTTGTGGTTGTTCCACCTTGATTGTTGTAGATAATTACAGCAATTGCTCCGGCGTTTTGAGCGTTTTCAACTTTCAAGTTGAATTGACAGTTTCCGCGTCTAACAACTGCAATTTTACCATTTATTTCTGCTGAATTTTGAATAACATCGCAACCGTCATTTGTTTCAGTTCCGTCATCAATGACAAAAACAATATCCGAATTAATTGGAATTGCCGGAACTTGAGGTCCGAATCCAGCCGTGCTTGCTGCGTATGCACCGCTCAATGCTGCGGGTGCATTTACCGTAACCAAATTCGGCACATTTGCCCCTGTCCAAATATACATTTGCATACGTGGATTTTCTCCTTCGGGTGGCGTACCAAAATTTGCATTGTTTGTACCCGATCCATCTTGAGCCTCTGCTAGAACGTGGTCGTTACCCAAACCATTGTTCTGATTCATAAACTGAAAATTACCACTTGCCTCATCAAAACCATAATATGCCCAAACATCGTGCATCATGTTGTTCATGTAAAACAAATTTGTGATCGCACCATTTATGTAATTAGTTGGAGGGGTGTTTGTGTCTACTGGGAAATTAAAATTTAAACTACTTCCTCCGTCGGGAGAAAACCCTGGCAAATCGTCGTTGTCTGCATCTTCGTAGGCATGAACGTTATTTCCATTAGTGATTGTAAATTCATCTCCAGATATAAAATCTGTGTCGTGCCAACCAAACGGAGAGAAAGTTGCATCAGAAGGGTTTGTTAAAACGCTTTGCGCTCCTTCATCAGGATTCACCAAAGGCAAAGCATAGACTAAATATTGGTCAGCTCCGGGTGGAGGGGGCGGACAAAAAGCGCTCAAGTTTTCATGCCTGCAAACTTCAGATGAAGCATGGTCGAAAGAACACGAATTTACCCAATTGTTTAATTGAATTGTTTCTCCGGTTTCAGCATTTAAAACCACCGAATACCATTTGTTAACCTCTGGTAAACGAATAGAAAATTGCCACGCAGAAACCAATTTTTCAGCTGCTAAAAAGAAACATTTTTGAAGTTCAACGGTTTGATGCTGCGTTGAAAACGTTGCTTTTTCTTTTTTTAATTTCCAGTCTGAAAGAACCAAATCACGATCTGTATCAATTTCTAAAATGAAATTTTCTATGATTTGTTTTACATTTGAACTAGGAGTATAGGTTTCGTTTTGAAAAGAATGAAAATCTAATCTAGGGTACAAAACTATTCCGTCTTTTAAACTAAACTGACCGTTTGCATTAACAATTGGAAGTTCGTTGTGAATTTGTCTAACATAAACGTGTGTTACGCCGATTGCCTTTGAGGGAACTTCTGAACTTATTTCAAAATCAACTAGTTGAGTCAAATTTAGCTCACTTAAGTGAGTTGAAATGTAGTTCTGAAGTATTCGTTTTGATTCTTGAGAAAAAGAAAACAATGGAATAAATGCGGATAAAAGGAGAAATAAATGTTTCATAATTAATTTTCTAGCATGGAAATATACTAAAAAACAGTCAAACAAGCAAAAAAGTTTCGTTGTTAATTAAGTGTAAGAGATTTTCCATCCGCGGGTTTGTAAAACCGAATGAAAAGTCAGTAAATCGTTCGCGAATTCAATAGAGGAACTTACATTTTCGACAATTAAATTGGAATTGTTTAATTGATACAAAACATGAAAAGGGAAAAGAACTTCATTTTTTCTTCCAATTTGCTCATCTAGGAGTAGGAACCATTTACGAAGCAGGTTAATTGATTCGTTCTCTGAAAGAGAAAAGTCGTGAGAATTTACAGAGCTAAAAAAGTGTATTTCCTCTTTTGCCCGAGAAAAAAGCACGTTTAAGCGTTTGTGTCCGTCTGCATGATTTACCGGTCCGAAACGTTGTGTAAATTCACCCGTCTCGTTTTTTCCATAGGCGAAACTAATTACTAACACTTCAGCTTCGTCTCCTTGAACTTTATCGAGAGATTTCACAAAGCCGCGATTTTGATCTACACACTCTTCCAATTTATCAAGCACCTTTTTAGAGCAATTCTTGAGTATACAAGCAAGTTGTTCTTCTGAAAAAGCAACCAAACCAAGTGTTTTTTTCCAAGTAAAGTTTTCTAGAAAAGTTGCAATTTCTCTTGCTTCCACTTCGTTTTTTCTGTCAATATATTTTCCGTTTTCTAAATAGTTGTGAAAAATTGCTTGATGAATGTTTGAAGTTGGAAAAACAGTTAATTTATTGTTGTAAAAATAACGATTAGAAAAACAAATTAAATCGGGGTGAACACTTCGATAATGATAGTTTAAATTCAAGCTCGTAAAGTAATACGAACTTTGATGCATCAAGTCTGGAAATTCATATTTCTTTCCAAAATAGCTTGAGGGAGACATTTGTTGTTGGTCTCCCACAATTAAAGTTCTTTTCGAACGGTACAAACTTCCAAAAGCATTTGGTAAAGGAATTTGACTCGCTTCATCAAATAACGACCAGTCAAATAAATCTTTTTCCAAGGGGAAATGATCTGCGACTTGTGTGGGTGTGCTAAGCCAAATGGGCAATATACACCGAATCCATTCTTTTGCTTCGCCCGTCAAAAGTTCGCGAATATTTTTGTGAGATCGCAACTTAGAAAATTCGTTAACCAAAAGTGTTTTTCCTTTCTTTAACTCTTTTTTGCGTTCTTTTTCAGAGGTGTTTAACTTCGTGTTCGATGTTTGAAGTAAGGTTTCAAATTTTGTAAATTCTGTGCGCATTGAGTGAATTAGCTTCTTACCGAACCAGTCAAATTCTTGCGCTTGTTCTTTAATAATTTGATTTAATTTTTCAGTAAAGTCTTTCGCTTCAAATTTTGCTAATTCAGGAGTATTGGATTGAATTATTTTCCAATTCGAGTGTACAATAAATTGTTCTAATTCATTCCAATTTGTTGTATTTCGGATACTTTGGAAAAAAGAACTAGGTAAGCTTTGAATCGTTTTCCAGAAAGGAAGAAGTTGTGTTAAAACGTTTGTTTTTTGATTTAATTCAGTTGTTAAATCTAGTTGAAAATCAAATTCGAAATAGGTTCTAAGTTGTCTCAAAATTTTGTCAATTGGCGCCGCAGATTGAACAAGCAATTTTCTTTTGTTTTTGTTCCACTTCAACAACTCCGTAAAAGAATCTGAACTTTCAGCTAAAAGTTGTTTTAAGAACAGGTATTCCACTTCTAATATTGCTGTGTTTGTTTGGAAACCCGTACTTAAAAAATAAGTTTGAATAGTATTTAATTCTTCTTTTAATTGGTAATAATTTGTTAAGGTTTCTAATGCTAAATCTGAAGAAATAGTATTGTCAAAGACAGCTTTTGAAATGGCTTTTTTAGCCGATCTTTTTTTTAAATAACCAACAGTTTTTTTCCAAGAATTTAGTTGGGTTAGTGTAGGAACAGTTTTCCAAATTTTCAATTCGGGCTCGAGGGTTTTTAATTGATTATTGCACGTTTGAAGTTTGTGTAATTGTTTTTCAAATTGTTTGAAGAGTTTCGGTTTTCCTTGAAATTGCTTGTATTGTTCATACAAATCATTTTCAAGTAATTGTGCCTTTCCAATAAAGGAATTTAAGCGCTCTAAATCGTTTAGTGTATTTACCTGAAAATCTTGCTTTAGTTGAATTAATTGGGTAGAAAGACTTTCTAAAAGTAAATCTGGTTTTATTTCGCTAAAAAATAAAGCCTTAAAATTTTTAAGTGAATTCAATCCACCTAAGATTGTATCTAATTGAACAACTTTTTCTTTAATTTCTAGCCATTCTGAAAGTGAACATACATTCGATGAGTATGTGGCAGGCGGTTTTGGATGGTTTCGTAAAAGAGCCACAAACTGCCCGTAATCAATTCCTTGAAATGCGTTTTTATCTTTTAGTCTATTGAGTAAAAATTGTAAATTCGACAAATAATTTTCAGATAATAAAAGATTTATTGGTAGTTTTTCTTCACTTTGTTCCAAGAATTCCCAACTAGTTTTTAGCGCGAGAATAAACTCTTTGTTGCTTGTTCTACTGTTTACTGAAAAGGCGAAGTGGTGTAAATTATGAGCGGCTAATTTTTTTTTCAATACATCGAGCGCAACTTTTTTTTCCGAAACAACCAGCACAGTTTGTTTTTTTTCTAGAGTTTTGGCCAATAAATTAATGATTAGTTGCGATTTTCCAGTTCCCGGCGGACCTTCAACCACACAGTTTTCTGTTTTCAGTATTTGAAGAACATTCGCTTGGTCTTTATCGCAAGGAACTAAATTTCGATTTGTAAAATCATTCGTATTTATTTTATCGTAGGTTTCGCCCAACAATTGTTTCAGTGGATTTGAAAAATTTTGGGCTTTTTGAATTCCTTCTAATTCGCGCAAGATGTGGTAACGGTGATAATGGAAATTACCTATAAAGTTTCTGCTTTCAATTTCTAGAGGTAAATCTTTTGAGGTAATTTCTTGTTGAAAAAACAAAAATAAATCAGCTACTTTTTCGAATTCAATTAATTCGTTTCCAGTCCATTCCTTCCACAACCATTTCAAATAGGGGTTTACTTCCCAGTTTTCACTTATTTCAAATTGAACATTTGCTTTTAGTTTGTTAATTTTCGATTGTAGCGGAAAAAGTAAAAGTGGAGTATGAAAAATTTGTTCGTTTTTTTTCCAAGTTACCAGCTTATTTATGATGCAAAGCGTATTAATGTCAGCTTCTTTTTGCTTATCATTTGCCAACTTAAGAATATTCTTTATTGCACCTTCAATTGGTAAAGAAAAATTTTCTGTTGGAAATTCGTTTACTTCAACTATTTTTTTAGAGAAAAAATCAACAGACACCAACTCATCTTTTGTCGGAATTTCAGACAAATCATGAATGAATGAATCTAGTTGAATTTTACTTTGTAACATCTGCCAACGAAAGTACAAAAAAAGTCAATCTCGAAATTTCTGTAGCTCTTAAATTGATAAATTTCTTCTTATTTTTGAATTCAATGAAGTTTGTACTTGTATTCTTTTTTCTTTCAGTGGTAAATGGTGTTTCTGCTCAATCTAAAACTGACTCTACTCACATTCGCTTTGCTTTTGGGTCTTGCATTAAACACACGGCCGATTTATAAGTTTTTGATACAATTTGGCGTTGGCAACCAGACTACACTTTGCTTTTGGGAGATATTGGATACATCGATTCACCCAGTCAAGACACGGCATGCACAATTTATGATTCTATTTTTTCTATTTCAAGTTTTAAACGATTAAACTCGTTCTATACAATTTATGGAACTTGGGACGATCATGACTTCGGCCAAAACGATGGTGGAAAATATTTTTCAGCTAAAGAAGCATCAAAAGAACGGTTTTTAGATTTTTATTCCATTCCTGCTAATTCTAAAATATGAAAACATGCGGGAATTTATTCGAGTTATTCTATTTGTTCTGCTGGCAAAATAGTTCAGCTTATTTTTTTAGAGACCCGCACATTTCGATCCAATTTATTTGTGAATGAAGCGCAACTCAATCCAACATTTTTACCTTATTTGCCAGATTATTTGCCAATCAATTCTTCAGATTCTACTCTCTTGGGGCCTGAACAATGGATTTGGTTGAAAGCTGCTTTGCAACAACCCGCAGATGTGCGCATTTTGTGTTCGAGCATTCAGTTTGCTCATTCATTTAACGGATATGAATCATGGAATAATTTCCCGAAGGAAAAAAAGCAACTGATTCATTTAATTGCAGAAACGAAAGCTGAAGGTTTAGTTGTTTTATTTGGTGATGTTCATTTAGCAGAATTCTCAGTTCAGAATTCAGTAGGAAACTATCCGATTTATGATTTTACTTCTAGTGGTTTATCATCTAAATGGGGTATAGAAATTCCGAACGAAAATAGAATCAGTGATGTTGTTTATGAAAATCATTTCGGTTTATTGGATATTGACTGGAATAAAGAGCAAATTGCAGTGTATATTGTAGATAAAAAAAACAGTCTGCGCTTGTTTCATCTTATTTCTTTGAAAGAGCTTCAATTTAAATAATTTTAAATGGAACTAGTTTGTTAATTTTGCAATGCAGTTAATAGAAATCAATTTCAAATGAAAAAAGACTTAAAATTCGGCACAAAAGCAATTCACGCTGGTGCACATCCCGATCCAACTACTGGTGCAATAATGACACCTATTTACCAAACCTCTACCTATGTTCAGGAGTCGCCAGGAGTAAACAAAGGATTCGGATATGCACGCGGGAAAAACCCAACTCGTGAAGCACTACAAGAAAGTATTGCCGCTCTCGAAAACGGAAAACACTGTGTTTGCTTTAGCTCGGGTGTTGCTGCAACAGATGCAGTTTTGAAACTGTTGAAGCCAGGCGATGAGGTAATTACCGGCGACGATTTATATGGCGGAACTTACCGTTTGTTTACAAAAATCTATGAAAAATTTGGAATTAAGTTCCATTTCATTGATTTAACAAATGCAGCTAATATTTACAATTACGTAAACGAAAATACACGCGTTATTTGGGCAGAAACGCCAACCAATCCAACAATGCAGATTATTGATATTGTTGCTTGCGCCAAAATTGCGAAAGAGAAAAACATTAAATTGGTTGTTGACAATACTTTTGCTTCACCTTATCTTCAAAATCCGCTCGACTTAGGAGCAGATATTGTGATGCATTCTGTAACAAAATACTTAGGCGGACATTCAGACGTGATTATGGGAGCACTTGTCACTAACAGCGATGAATTGCACGAACAATTGTATTTTATTTTGAATTCAAGCGGTGCAAACCCAGGTCCAATGGACAGTTTCTTGGTTATGCGCGGAATTAAAACCTTGCATTTACGCATGCAAAGACATTGTGAAAATGGAATCAAAATTGCACATTATTTGAAAAATCATCCGAAAATTTCGAAAGTGTATTGGCCTGGATTCGAAGATCATCCGAATCACCACATTGCAAAACAACAAATGCGTGGCTTTGGAGGAATGATTTCTTTTGTTTTGAAAAACGACTCAATCGAAAATACGTTTAAAGTTGCTTCTTCTTTTAAATTATTTTCACTTGCCGAATCGCTTGGCGGAGTAGAATCGTTGATCAACCACCCAGCAACAATGACACATGCTTCTATTCCAAAAGCTGAACGCGAAAAAGCTGGTGTTGTTGATGCTTTATTGCGCTTAAGTGTTGGCGTTGAAGATGTAGACGATTTAATTGAAGATATAGAACAAGCATTGAATCATTAAATCTTAATCGAAGTGATTGTTATAACTGGAACATCAAAAGGAATTGGTAAAGCACTTGCTGAAACGTATTTAGCTGCAGGAGAAAAAGTAATTGGAATTAGTAGAAGCAATGCTATTGAAGATGAAAATTTTGAATTTTTCAATGTCGATCTTCTACAATCTATAACTATTAGTGAGTTATCGCCATTAATTAAAGTTTGGTGTAAAAGCGCACAAAATCTAACTTTCATTCACAATGCCGGTATTTTAGGAGAAATAAATCGGTTTTCACAAAAAACAGACGATACGAAGTCCGTTTTTCAAGTTAATTTGTTCGCAGGAATAGAGTTGCTCCATCTTTTTTTAAAGTTTCGTTCAAAAGAACAACATTTTGATTGTGTTTTCATGAGTTCAGGTGCTGGTAAAAGACCAATTCCATCATGGGCTGCTTATTGTTCCTCCAAGTCGGCAGTAGATTTGTTTTTACAAACGGTTTATTTAGAAGAAACGGAATTGGGAAGAACACATTTTCGATGTTTTTCTGTTTCTCCTGGTGTTGTAGACACAGATATGCAGGCACAAATCCGCAAAACAAAAGCAGATAATTTCTCTACTAGAAACACGTTTAAAGGTTATTACGACAAGCTAGAGTTAGAAAATCCGCGTTCAATAGCAAAAAAATTAAAGTTGTTTTTGGAAAAATCAGAAGAAAATCAAGTCATCGTTTCGTTAAAAGATTTTCGTTAAAAACAGTTAAACAGCTATTTTTTACCGTTTAATCAAAAATTAGACAGTTTCATCGAAAAAAACAACCAGTTTTAAATTTTCATTTGTAAATTAGCTCGCTTTCTTTACTCTCCAAATTAATTAACGAAAGCTAAAATGCAAAACTATGGTAAATAAAGGCTACACATTAGTCTGTCTGATGCTTGCATCGGCGACTTCTATCCTCGGTCAAACAACTGTTCGACAATTAGATAAAGGCAATATGCGTGAAGGTGAAACGGTAGAATACTGTACAACTCACAAGAAACATGCAGAAGCATTAAAAGATCCTAAATTGGCGGCGCAATACGCGCAAAGTCAGGCTGAGATGAAAAATAAACCTTCATCTGGTACTGAAAAAGGAATTGTTTATAAAGTTCCTGTTGTTTTTCACATTTTACACAACAATGGTCCGGAAAACATATCTAAAGAGCAAATTAACGATGCAATGGTGGTTTTAAATCGCGACTACCGTCTACAAAATTCAGACGCAGGAACCGTTCATCCTAATTTTACTGGTTTGCCTGCAGATGTTGAAATTCAGTTTGAATTAGCAACTAAAGCTCCAAACGGAACTTGTTTTTCAGGAATTACACGAACAGTTTCAATTCTAACTACTGATGGAAGTGATGGTGCTGCTCAATTAAATGCTGCGGTAAACGGTAACGACATTTTCCAAGGAACGTGGCCTGCAAATAAATATTTAAATATTATTGTTGCCGCTGAAATTGGTGGTGCTGCAGGTTATACCTACAATCCCGGAATAGGTACTTCTATGACCTTCAATTCAATTTGGGTTTTACACAACTATGTTGGTAGAATTGGTACGGGTTCTGAAAATTCAAGTAGAACGTTAACACACGAAATCGGACATTGGCTAAACCTTTCTCATGTTTGGGGAGGAAATAACAACCCAGGTTCTGCTGTTTGTAATGCAGATGATGATGATGTTCAAGATACGCCGTTGTGTGTTGGTTCAACGTCTTGTTCTATTGGTGCAAATACATGTAATGACACAAACGATCCGAATAACTGGAGTTCATGGGCTTTTGATGCGGTTGATAATTACGAAAACTACATGGATTATTCCTATTGTTCAAAAATGTTCACTCCAAATCAGGTAACGCGTATGCGCAACGCTATGACATCTGCAACGAGTGGCAGAAATAATTTGATTACAGCAGCCAATCATCTTGCAACGGGAATTAATTCTCCTTTAACTTTGTGTAAGGCAGATTTCTCAGCAAATAAAGTTACGGCATGTATAGGTGAAACAATTGATTTCTCTGATTTGTCTTTTAACGCAGCAACTGGTTGGGCATGGACATTTACTGGTGGAACTCCGGCAAGTTCAACACTTCAAAATCCAAGCGTTACTTATTCAACTCCCGGAGTTTACACAGTAACCTTAAACTCAACAGATGGTGGTTCTTCAGATGGGGAAACAAAAACAGGATACATTACAATTCTTCCTACCTCTTCAAGTTTACCATTCTTGGAAACGTTTGAAGGATTT
The DNA here is from genome assembly GCA_031409255.1 of Crocinitomicaceae bacterium. Classification (GTDB taxonomy): domain Bacteria; phylum Bacteroidota; class Bacteroidia; order Flavobacteriales_D; family Crocinitomicaceae; genus Fluviicola. Next base: position 11,716 of record JANNWW010000155.1, on the reverse strand, counting down.
ACAGCTTTCGCTGGAACAAATTGGAGATCAGTTGGAACTGGTCAAAAATGGGATGTTACTTCAACAGCAGGACACACGGGTGTGAAATCTGTTAAAATCAATAATTTCAGTCAAACAGCTGGTGAAAAAGATCAATTTTACTCTACACCATTTGATTTGTCAGGTATTACAGCTGTTACAGGTGTTACACTTTCATTCCGTTATGCTTACCGTAAAAAAATTGCAGCAAACACAGATGTATTAAATGTAAGCGTTTCAAATAACTGCGGCGGAACTTTTGCTTTAAGAAAAGCACTTACAGCTTCAACAATGTCTAGCGGAACAACTGCAACAACTGCTGCTTTTACCCCAACATCTCAAGCAGATTGGAAAACAGTTCACGTAACAAATATTACGTCAACTTATTGGGTAAATAATTTAGTTGTTGAATTTGCATTAACAAATGGAGGTGGAAATAACCTTTATGTAGACAACATCAATATTTATGCTGGTCCGTCGAATGACAACTTAGTTTCTTCAATTGATGAAAATGTAGATTTTGCAAATGTTTCTTTGTATCCTAATCCTGCTGAAAACGAATTCCAAGTGGTTTTCAATTCTTCAAAAGAATCGAATCAAATGACGGTTACAGTTCAAGATTTATCTGGTAAAATAATTCAAACGCATTCAATTCTTGCAAATACTGGAACGAATGAAGTGTATGTTTCAACTGAAGCACTTTCTTCTGGAGCTTACTTTGTTACTTTATCAGACGGAGTTTCAACTAAAACAATGCAGTTGATTCGCAAGTAAAAGAAACACTCAATAAAATAGATTAGTTAAAAAAGGCGCGCATTTTATTGCGCGCCTTTTTTGTTTTATTATTGAGCTCAGCTGTAAAACGAATAATTTTATTCGTTAACAATTAACTTAAAACCTTTTCCATGAATATTTAATATTTCGATGCGCTCGTCGTCTTTTAAATGTTTGCGTAATTTTGCAATGTACACATCCATTGATCTTCCATTGAAATAATTATCATCGCCCCATATTGCTCGTAACGCAGCGTTTCGGTCTAAAACTCCGTTTTTGTTTTTACACAAGAGGTGCAATAATTGTCCTTCTTTTGTTGTTAATTTTTTAAGATCTGTTGGAGAGGTTAAATGGCGGTTAACGGAGTCGAACTTAAAATTTCCTACTTCCAATAGTTCATCTTCTTGCTCTTCATTTAATCCAGATCTACGCATTATTGCTGTAATTCGTGCCAACAATTCTTCCATTTTGAAAGGTTTGGTTAAATAATCATCTGCACCAGCTGCAAATCCTTCTAACTTATCTTCTGTAAGAGATTTAGCTGTAAGAAATAATATTGGAATGTTCGGATCTGTAGCGCGCACTTCTTTTGCTAAAGTATACCCATCCATTTCAGGCATCATTACATCAAAAATGCAAAAATCGTATTGATCAGAAGTAAACTTTTCGAAAGCAAACTTTCCGTTTCTAGCCAAATCTACTTTAAAACCTTTCGATTTTAGATATGTTTGCAAAAGCATTCCGAGGTTATCATCGTCTTCTGCTAATAGAATTTTTTTTACTTTATTCATAAGGTGTTTTTTATTGTGACTGTAAATGTTGAGCCTACTCCGAACTGACTTTTCACGCTCATCGCCCAACCAAATCGTTCTGTAATTGCTTTTACGTAACTCAAACCAAGGCCAAAACCCTTCACATTGTGGAGGTTGCCCATCGGAACGCGATACAATTTATCAAAAATCTTTGATATAAATTCTCTTTTGATACCAATACCTTTGTCTGTTACTGAAAATTCTGCTCTTGTTCCAATTTTTTCCAAACAAATAGTGATGTCAATTTCTTGTTTACTATATTTTATTGCATTGTCGACCAAGTTGGTAATCAGATTTGTAGTGTGCAACTTATCTGCATAAACAAACACCGGAGTTTGAGGTAAATTTAAATGTAAGTTTCCATTTGATCCTGCAATTCTAAAGCTTGCTGTTTTGCTTACATTTTCTATTATTTCACTCAAATCAATTTGCTCATTTCTTACTTTTATTTCTCCTTTGTCTAAACTTGCGCTCTGAAGTATAGCTTCCACTAAATTACTCAATCGTTGATTCTCGTCAGCAATCATTTTAACGAATGGAAATGCGATTTCATTCTTTTCTCCCATCATGTCTTCGTCATTCAATGCTTCGCAAGCTAAGGAAATTGTAGAAATTGGTGTTTTAAATTCATGTGTCATGTTTGAAATGAAGTCGCTCTTCATTTCAGATAATTTTTCTTGTCCGAGAATTGTTCGTAAAAGAAAGATTATGGCAAAGAAAATTAAGACCATTAGGGTAATACTAACATACAAAAGCGAGCCCATACTGCGTAAAACGTATAATTCACTTTTCGGAAAATCGATGTGCATAAACAAGCGGTCTTCTAATATTTTATTTGGAAATAAGTGAACTATTTCTTTTTTGGCAGTATCTAATTTCTGACTAAAATGACTTGTTTTCCGCTTAAATTTTATGGGTTCGTTGTTCTCTTCAGTAATAGAAAACTGAAAATCTACCGGAAGTTTATCTTGAGTTAATTCGTGTTCGATTAATGAATCTAAAAGTTTTAAATTGATACGTCTTTGCGGTTCAATATAAACATTGTCTCGATAGGTTTGCACCATTAAATCATTTATATACTGCGCTTTTTTAATAAGCTTGTGCATTACTCGCTGATCTAAATGGTAGGCTGCTTTAACCGAATCTTTGGTCATGGTTCGCTGTTTCCCCTTTTCAAACAATTGGCGAATTTGACGAACATCGCGTGCAAGCACATCTTGCGAAGAGGTCATTCCAGTAATTGAATCATAAGCACTTCCGCGAACAACAAGGTATTTTCGCAATTCTCCATTTTCGAGAATAGTTGTGTCACGAATTGAAATCGATTCTTTTACTTCAAAAAGGTTTTTGAATTCTTCTTTTAAAACATCTTTGTATTGACTAGAGACATCCCGATTCATGATATCAGAAAACCTACGAACATCTTCTAAACGTTCGTGTTTTAGTGCAATTCGTTCTAGAGCTGTTTCTAACTTTGCTTTGTAATCGTCAGATTTTCGGTCGTAAAGCTGTAAAACTTGAAAAATCTGAATAGTAAACAATGAAATCATTGCAATCCATACGGCTGTGAGTACAAATTTTCTGCGAATTTTCATTGGTTTTATTATTGAAAAACGAATGTAAGTTAAAATCAATTATTAAGTAAGTTGTGTTAACTTTTTTTCACGTTTCTAAATAAAAAATTTAATAACTAATGAAAGTATTTTTAGCTTCAGTAAAGAAACGCATAGCTTCCCAACCGCCTTCGCGGCCAACTCCAGAAGCCTTTACACCTCCGAATGGTGTGCGGAGATCGCGCACCAACCATGCGTTTACCCAAACAACACCTGCGTCTACTTTATCTGCTACTCTGTGCGCTTTTTTTAGATTTGAGGTCCAAATAGTTGCGCTTAAACCATAAACAGTGCTATTTGCCATCATTAATACCTCTTCTTCAGTATCGAATGGTGTTAGCGTAACAACTGGACCAAATATTTCTTCCTGGTTTGTTCTACAGTCATATGAAAGTCCTTCAATTACAGTTGGTTCCATATAATAACCATTGTTGTACGGTTCAGGTAAATGAAGCTGATTTCCTCCAAATAAAACAGTTCCTCCTTCTTGTTTTGCTAATTCAACATATGAAAGCACTTTTTCTAGATGTGGTTTTGAAACCAGCGCTCCCATTCGCGCATTTGGGTCGCTTGGATAAGAAACAGTGTGCGTTTTTAGTTTTTCTATGAAAGCAGTTTTGAATTTTTCATAAATTGGTCGTTCAATGAAAATACGCGAACCGCAGAGACATATTTGTCCCTGATTTGCAAAAGACGAGCGCAAGGTTGTTTTAATCATGTCATCAAAATCGCAATCTGCAAAAATTATATTCGGATTTTTGCCACCTAATTCTAACGAAAGTTTTTTGAATAAGGGAGCTGCAACTCGTGCAATGTGTTCTCCAGTTTTTGTTCCACCAGTGAAAGAAATTGCCTTAATTTCCGGGTGTAAAACAAGCGAATCGCCCACGCTTTGTCCTGTACCATGAATAATGTTTAATACGCCAGGAGGCATTCCACTTTCTGCAATTACTTCTCCCAACAAATAAGCTGTGTATGGAGTTATTTCTGAAGGTTTTGCAATTACACAATTTCCGGTTACTAAAGCGGGTGCAATTTTCCAAGAAAACAAATAAAGGGGTAAATTCCAAGGAGAAATGCAGGCAACAATTCCGATTGGTTTTCGGGTAGTGAAATTAATCCCTTCCCCCTCCATGAAATGAGATTCAGATGCGAAGTGCTCGTTTGCAGTTGCGAAAAAATGAAAATTAGAAACGGCTCTCGGAATATCTACGTGAGCTGCAAGTGTAAGTGGCTTTCCGTTATCGCGCGATTCTGCAGCAACAAATTCGTCCATTCTTTTTTCTATCCCTTTTGCAATTTTCAGTACAATTTCACTTCGTTTGGCTGCGGGTAGATTAGACCAAATAGGGAAAGCATTTTTTGCAGCTTCAATAGCTAAATTAACGTCTTCAGAGGTGGAATTCGGAATTTTCGAATATACAACACCCGTTGCAGGCTCAAAATTGTCGAGGTAGTTTCCCTTAATCGGATCTATGTAAGAACCATTAATAAAATTTTGAAGTTGCTTTATCATTTTATAAAAGTAAGAAAAAACAAAAAATAGCGTAGTTTTCAAAACTGCTTTTTTACAAACAACTTGCGTGTTTCAATAAATCACCCTATATTCATCAAAAATAGTAAGCACTTTTTAAGCACTTGCTTTTTTGCTCAATTACGATTTGAACATTAATCGTTTTTTTATGTTTGTGTTAGTATGAAAAGATTAGAACAAAAACAATTCCTTCCAATTACTTTGCAAGAAGCATGGGCATTTTTCGCTACACCAAAAAACCTAAACGAAGTTACACCAAAAGACCTTGTTTTTGAAATTATTTCAGAATTGCCAGACCGGATGTATGAAGGTTTATTTATTACATATAAAATAAAACCTTTGTTGAATATTTCAATTAACTGGTGTACAGAAATAACGCATATAAAAGAAGAAAAGTTTTTTGTTGATGAGCAACGAAAAGGTCCATATAACATTTGGCACCACGAACATCACTTTGAAGCTGTAGAAGGCGGAGTCTTGATGACAGATATTTTACATTACGATATTGGGAAGTCGTTTTTGGGGTGGATTGCCGGAAAGTTGTTCGTTCACAAAAAAGTGACGCAAATCTTTGAATTTAGATACAAAACATTAGAGGAATATTTTAAAAAGGAATAGATGAAAAATTTGTGGGTTAAAATTTTGATTTGCAGCTTGTCTTGTCTCGTTTTAGGCATTTTAAGCGGCTTAAGTACAGCTAATGAAATTACAAACTGGTATTTAATTATTGAAAGACCCACCTGGACACCACCCAATTGGTTGTTCGGACCAGCTTGGACATTTCTTTACCTCTCAATGGGAGCAGCCCTCGCAATTGTTTGGCATTCAAAACACCCACTCAAACGAATTGGTATTGTCTTGTTTATTTCTCAATTTTGTTTGAATTTATTGTGGTCTTTTTTGTTTTTCGGTCAACATCTTATTGATATTGCACTGATTGATATCTCAGTTATGTTGATTCTAATTGTTGCTACAACAGTAGTTTTCTATAAAATCAAAACTCTTTCCGGATTTTTGCTTGTTCCTTACATTATTTGGGTTAGTTATGCTACTGCTTTAAATGCAGCAATTTGTTATTTAAATTGAACTATAATTTTTTAACAAATTGATTTATTGAAAATCACTATCTTTGCAGTTAAATTCTGCTCGTGATGAACACAAGAAAAACTGGCGATTCTTCAAAAAGAAGTACAAGCCGCCCTGGAGGGAAACCTTCTCCATTCAAAAAATTCGAAAAACCAACGCGTGATTCGAAATCAAAATTCGCTAAAAAATCAGATTCAACGCCTGACACACGCGAAACAAAGCCTAAATTTGTTAAGAAAACCGATGTTGCACATGATGCATCAAAACCTTTTCATAAACCAAGAGAACGAAAAGGTGATCCACTACCAACGTTCAATGAGGATGAGATTCGTTTAAATAAATACTTGTCGAATGCAGGTGTTTGCTCACGAAGAGAGGCAGATGTTTTAATTCAAACCGGAGTTGTAACTGTAAATGGTGAAATTGTAATTGAATTGGGTTATAAAGTAAAAAAAACCGACAAAATTCAATACGATGGTGAAACTATTAATGCAGAACAAAAACGCTACGTTTTACTTAATAAGCCGAAAGGATATATTACCACCATGGATGATCCGCTTGGTCGAAAAACCGTTATGCGTTTAGTAATTAATGCGTGTAAAGAACGTGTTTACCCCGTTGGAAGATTAGACCGGGAAACAACTGGTTTACTTTTGTTTACGAATGATGGCGATATGGCGAAGAAATTAACGCATCCAAAATACGAAGCAAAAAAAATATATCAAGTTGAAACAGACAAACCATTTACTAAAGAACACTTAGAGACTTTGATGACAGGTGTAGATTTAGAAGATGGACGAATTAAATGTGATCATGCTGAATACGTCAAAGACAGCGAATCTTCTCGTGATATTGGTGTAGAAATTCACTCTGGAAAAAACAGAATTGTTCGTAGAATGTTTGAACAATTGGGTTATGCCGTTGTTAAATTGGATCGCGTTCAATTTGCAAGCTTAACTAAAAAAGATTTACCCCGTGGTTTCTACCGCCATTTAACGGAGCAAGAAGTTGCGTATTTGAAAATGACTAAAAACGTGTAAGACACATGAAAACTTTTTTAATATTTTGTTCAATTTTACTTTTTGCATTTAATTCAAGTGCACAAGGTCACAAGAAAAAAAGAAGCACATCTGCCGGAACTATTTCTTTTTATTGGGGTTATAATCGCTCTTGGTATACCAATTCAACTATACGTTTCGTTGGTAGTGATTACGATTTTCGTCTGAAAAATGTGACTGCCTCCGACAGACCAGACCGTTTCACTGCAAAGTTGTATTTAAACCCTACAACCCTAACCGTTCCTCAATACAATGGCCGAATTGGTTATTATTTTAAAGATAAATGGCAAGTTTCTTTTGGTGTTGATCACTTGAAATATGTAATGGATGATCAAAATCAGGTTTTACTTGATGGCAGAATCGCTGATGGAATAGACAGCATTTGGTCAGGAAACTACAATGATGAACCCGTAGTTACAAACCGAGATAATTTTCACTACGAAAACACAAATGGTGTAAATTTTTTACGCTTTGAACTCATGCGGTCATTCGATTTGTGGGAATTGGGCAACAAAAGACAGTTTGCTTTAACAGGAAATTTAGGAGCTGGAATTGGTCCTGCATTAACATTCAACGACTTAACTTTTGCACAAGAACATACCATTGCAACAACCTCTCTTTCAGGTTATGCAATGGGAGTTAACGGTTCAGTAAGAGCAGAATTTTTCAAGCACTTTTTCTTACAAGTAGAAACAGGCCTTGGTTTTTTTCACCTTACACATGTGCGCACTCGCCCCAACGACCGCAATCAATATGCGCGACAAGCGTTCGGATTTTCTCAATACTTTGCAGCTTTTGGTGTGTTGTTTTACATTCATCCCAAAAACGGATGCGACACCTGTCCGAACTGGTAACTAAAAACTTAATTTATTCAATATAGCTGTTTTTGCAGTTTCAAATTTCAATTTATCATTTTTAATTTATTATGGAATTATCTGAACAAGAACTTTTAAGAAGACAAACAGTAGACAAAATTCGCGAAGCAGGAATAGATCCTTTTCCAGCAGCTCTTTTTCCTGTTACCGATTATTCAGCTCAAATAAAAAACAACTTCGAAGAAGGTAAAACCGTTTGCTTGGCAGGAAGAATGATGAGTCAACGCGATATGGGAAAAGCAGCTTTTGCTGAATTACAAGACACCGAAGGTAGAATTCAATTGTATTTCAACAGAGACGAAATTTGTCCTGGAGAAGATAAATTTTTATATAACACACTTTTTAAGAAATTCTTAGACTTAGGTGATTTTATTGGAGTGAAAGGAACAGTTTTCAAAACGAAAGTAGGCGAAACTTCAGTTCACGTAAAAGAATTTATTTTACTAAGTAAATGCTTGAAGCCACTTCCATTTCCAAAAACAGACGACGAAGGAAAAGTGCACGATGCTTTCACAGATGCTGAGTTGCGTTACCGCCAACGTTATGTTGACTTGGTCGTTAACCCGCAAGTGAAAGACGTTTTCATTAAACGCACAAAATTATTCAATTCCATGCGCCAATTCTTTAACGATGCTGGCTACATGGAAGTTGAAACACCTATTCTTCAAGCAATCCCAGGTGGAGCAAGCGCTCGACCGTTCATTACCCACCACAACGCACTCGACATTCCGCTTTATATGCGAATTGCAAACGAATTGTATTTGAAGCGCTTGATAGTTGGAGGTTTTGATGGTGTTTACGAGTTTTCGAAAAATTTCCGCAATGAAGGAATGGACAGAACGCACAATCCGGAGTTTACAGCTATGGAAATATACGTAGCGTACAAAGATTACAATTGGATGATGGATTTCACCGAAAGTTTGCTTGAACATTGCGCTATCGCAGTAAATGGAACTGCAGATTGTACTTTTGGTGAACACAACATTTCTTTTAAAGCGCCTTATAAACGTGTTACAATGCGTCAATCAATTATTGATTTCACTGGATTTGATATTCACGGAAAATCGGAAGACGAATTGTTTACAGCAGCAAAAGGCATGCACATTGATGTGAACGAAACAATGGGTAAGGGAAAATTGATCGATGAAATTTTTGGAGCTAAATGCGAAGGAAACTACATTCAACCAACGTTCATAACGGATTATCCGAAGGAAATGTCGCCTTTGTGTAAAACGCACCGCGACAATCCTGAACTCACCGAACGTTTCGAATTAATGGTTTGTGGAAAAGAAGTTGCGAATGCATATTCTGAGCTCAACGACCCAATTGATCAGCGTGAGCGTTTCGAGGAACAATTGAAATTACAAGAAAAAGGAGACGATGAGGCCATGTTCATTGACCAAGATTTCCTGCGTGCTTTAGAATATGGAATGCCACCAACATCTGGTTTGGGAATTGGAATGGATAGGTTGATTATGTATTTAACGAACAATCCGAGTATTCAAGAAGTATTGTTCTTCCCTCAAATGCGCCCAGAAAAATTGATTACTTTCAAACTGAACGAAAGTGAGCAGGCAATTTTTGATATTATTTCGAAAGAAAAAACCATGGAACTCAATAGCTTGAAGGAAAAAGTTAATTTCAGCAACAAACAGTGGGATTTGAGCATAAAGAACTTAACGAAAAACAATTTGGTGAAAGTTTCGAAGGTGGATGCTATTTTGAAGGTGGATTTGGTATAAAAAACTAAACACACAATCTTTTCCAACTTATCGGTTTTTTTGATATCAATAAGCTAACATAATCTTTTTAGTTTGTTTCTAATGCTTATAAATTCATTTAATTTGATGTCGAAACAGAAATTATTTCTTTATTTAATAGTTGTAGCTGTTTTAGTGCAATCTTGTACAATCCAAAAGCGTTTGTATAATTCTGGCTGGCACGTCGAATGGCGATCTAAACAGAAATCTAGTTCAAATTGCTCTGAAAAAAAAGTGTTTGAATCTTATTCAGAACAAACAACTGAATTAGAAATACAGAAAATTCAAGAGAATAAATAACTGATTCCTTCAATTAAAAATGACACAAACGAAATTGTTAAAAATTTTAAGAAACCCGATCAAGAAATCACCAAAAGAAAAGTAATAAATCTTGCTTCATTTCTGCCAAAACGGTTTCAAAGACCTGAGGAAAACAAAAATGAACCTCCCCATTTAAAAAAAATATTCCCGAGAAACGAAACCACTGTTTTACTTATTCTGATGATTGTTACAGGACTTGTTTTTCTTGCCTTAGTTATTGCACTTTTAACTTTTGGTTCAGTTCAATTATTTTCAGATATTATTGTTCTTACATTTCTATTTTTTGCTGCAGCCGCTGCAGGGTTATTGTTCCTTTTTTTAGCAATAGGAACTGTTTTTTCATCGGAAAAAGATAAAAATGAACCAAAAGAAAAGATTAAGGTAGAACGAACTCAAGAATTCAAGAAAAAAGAGCATGTAGGTATAGCAATTATTATAGGAATTGTTGTTATTATAATTGCATGGATTAGTTTGCAGAACTATATTTTTTAGAGTAAGTCTTTATGAGATACTACCCAGTAAATTACTTTCTATCAAATAATATCTGTATAATCCGTAAAGAATTGTTAGACAGTAATAAAGTATGGAATTTAATTAGCTACCACATTGAACCATAACATCTAAAACCCAAATACCGTATGAAAAAAACCACAACTTGGCTCTTGTGCCTGTGCGCTAGTTTTGTGCAAATTTTTGCTCAAACAGACGAAATAAACCTCCAAAAATACTGGAAATTGCGGAATGAACTTCGTGAAAGTTTTGTGAATATAGACTTAAAACAATTCTTTCACTTCAATTTCTAGAACCTTACTTAAAGTAACTATTGTTTGCAAAGTTAAATTTGTTTTGCCACTTTCTATTCGCGAAATATTAGCCCGTTCCATATTACACATGGCGGATAAATCAAATTGTGTTAAACCTTTTTTGAGCCTCAATTCTTTTATTCTTGAGCCAATTTGATGTGCTAATTCCAGATATTCCACTTACAAATGACAGCATTGTAAAAAATAATTAAAGTATCATATAAAACACAAATATATTTTCACTATATTTGTCCAATCAAAAAGTAAACTAAAAAAACTTGTTTAATTACTTGAATTAAACGATATTCGCTATTCAAAATTCAACTTCCATGAAAATAATCCTTTGTTTTATTGTAGTATTGCTGGTTTTGGCTTGTAAGCCAAAACCAATCACCGTAATTGACATTTGTTCAACAAACCCGTCAGAATGCCAATACGTTAAGGAGGCAAAAGATTTTTTTTATTTTAAAGTAGGCACATGGTGGGTTTATCAAGAAGAAACATCATTAATTAAAGATTCAGTCTATGTAACTAGCAGTAACAATACTGCTAGTTACAATTTCGACACATACATTTATAGTCCATTAACAGATATTACTTTGCATTATTATCCTGAACAAATGTATGAAGTGAATGGTTGTAGCAGCACTGAACCAGTATCAAAAGAATGTTTAAGAATTCAATGGTCAGAAACAAAACCTACGGAGTTCTTGTGGAACGGCAAAATACTTGGCATAAAATATCATAAGGGTTCAAAAGTAGGATCGTTTAACACTCAATTTTCGAATAATTTTGTAATTGTTGAAGATATTTTTAACATGTATAACAATCAATTAACTTTTGGCAAGACATTAAAGTTACACGAATTGGGCTCTTGCAGATACAACAATCAGCCAGTTAATTATTATCTTTCAAAAAGTGTAGGGCTCGTTCGTAAAGAATTATTAGATAGTAATAAAGTGTGGAATTTAATCTCCTATCACATTGAACCGTAACATCTAAAAACCCATATATCTTATGAATAAAACCGCTACTTGGATACTTTGCCTCTGTGCAAGTTTT
>JANNWW010000154.1:0-58944 GCA_031409255.1 Crocinitomicaceae bacterium | reverse complement strand
AGGAATAGCTAGCTATTTCGAAGAAAATAGACGAGTGAGATACTGTTTTAAAAGAAATAGTTTTTACAAATCCACACTTCTTTCGCCTATAAAAAGCATCTTTTTCGTTAAACCCATTCGAATTGGCTCGCCAATCCTTCCAGATTTTAACTCAAATATACAATTTTATTGGCGTTCTGAGTAGGATTTATAATCGAACTCAGGTTATTAGGTTTAAAGAAGTAGCGTGAATGGAAAGTATTTGTGTTTAATAATTAAAATTATGCGCATTTATCGCACTTTTTTTTATTCCTATTCTTTTTGTAGAAATGTAAAATCAAGTATACACATGCACCTGTGAGACAAAATCCGGCTGTTATTTCTTGCATTAGCTCAATAATTGAAAAGTAATGAATGCTCCAAGATACGCCAAAATTCCCATATAAACTAATTGGATTAAGGGCCATTTCCAGGTTTTTGTTTCGCGTTTTACAACAGCAAGTGTAGCCATGCATTGCATCGCAAAAGCATAAAACACCATTAAAGATGCACCGCTAGCTAAAGTATAAACCTGCTTTCCGTCTGCAGATTTTTCAGCTCTAAGGTGTTCAATAAGCGGCATTGCATCTTCATCATTTTGGTGAACAGCATAAATTGTTGCTAAAGAACCTACAAAAACTTCACGAGCGGCAAAAGAGGTAATGAGTGAAATTCCCATTTTCCAGTCGTATCCTAACGGACGAATGATTGGTTCAATTCCCTTTCCCAAATAACCCATATAAGAATGTGCTAATTTTTGTGCCTCTACTTCGTCTTCGTATTGTTCTTTTGTTTGCTCTTTGTTTACGTTTCTTGCTGCTAATTCCATTTCATCTGCCGGACCATAGCTTGCTAAAAACCACAAAACAATAGAAATTGCGACAATAATTTTTCCAGCATCGAATACAAATGTTTGCGTTTTTTTCACGATTTCAATAAATACATTTGTCCAGCGTGGTGTTTTGTAAGCTGGTAATTCTAACAAAAACACACTTACTTCTCCATCTTTCTTTAGAAAGAGTTGAATAAATTTCGCGACGAATAAAGCAACAACAATTCCGAGTAAATAGAGTGCGAGAAGGGTTAATCCTTGAGCGCCAAAAACACCTGCAATTTTAACATCTGGAATAACGAGAGTAATTAGTAAGGTGTATACCGGAAGACGAGCTGAACAAGAAATAAGTGGAGCAACTAAAATAGTTGTGAGTCGTTCTTTTCGAGAAGCTATTGTGCGGGCAGCCATAATTCCGGGAATTGCACATGCAGCACTAGAAATGAGTGGAACAACACTTTTTCCGTTCAAACCGAAGGGGCGAACCAAACGGTCCATTATGAAAACAACTCGCGCCATGTAACCGGTTTCCTCTAAAATTCCTAAAAGAAAAAACAACAAAGCTATTTGTGGAACGAAAACCAAAACACCTCCAATTCCGGGAACAATTCCTTCTACAAATAAATCGGTTAGAACACCTGGGGCAAAGGTTGTAGAAATAAAAGAAGATAGATTTGAAAAAGCAGTGTCTATCCAATCCATCGGATAAGAAGCTAGCGAAAAAACACTTTGAAAAATAACAAACAAAACAGCTAAAAAAATGGGGTAACCCAACCATTTATTCGTTAAAATTTGATCTATTTTATTGCTTTTAGAAATTGCTATTTCTTTCGATCCCTCAACTTCTAGAACTACGTTTTGAATAAATTCGAAACGACGGCGTGTGTCTTTTGCTTGTTTTTCTGATTCGTTAAGACCTATAAATTCATTTTCCTTAATTTGTTTTGGAACTTCAAATGCTTCTAAAAAATCTTTTACTGCACTTAAACCAGTTCCAATTCGGGCATTAATCTTGAAAATGCTTGTTTGCGGAAATTTGGCTTGTAATTTTTCAGAATCAATTGTTAGGCCTCTTCGAATTGCTACATCGGTCATGTTGAGTAACAATGCAGTTGGAATTCCGCTGTCGTAAATTTGTGTAAAGAGCAATAAATTTCGTTCAATATTCGAAGCGTCAAGCACAACTAATGCAAGTTGCGGATAATCTATGTGACTTGGTTTGGAAAGCACATCGTATACAACAAATTCGTCTTTAGAACGCGGATAAATGCTGTATGTGCCTGGAAAATCTATTATTTCAAATTCGCGTTTAGCAATGCGAATACGAGCAGAAGTTTTATCGACTGTTACACCAGGAAAATTCCCAACCTTTTGTTTTAAACCAGTTAAACGATTAAACAAAGAGCTTTTACCTGTGTTCGGATTGCCGAAAAGACCAATTTTTGTTACCACTTAATCAACTAGTATTTGTTCTGCTTCAGATTTCCGCATCGAAAGCACATAATTTCCAACCTGAACTGCAATTGGATCACCAGTTGGAGCCTTGAACAAAACTTCAACTGTTTTTCCTTCATACAAACCCATTTCTAATAGTTTTGGCAACAAAGGATTTTCCTTTAATTGCAGTATTAGAGCTGGTTTATTTAATTCTACTTGTGCGAGTGTTTTCATACCAATTTGACTTGCAAAAGTAAAAATGCTTCTTTATAAAATAAGTACCAAGAACAAGGTATTTTTTTAATAGTGTAAAACAGTTTAATTGAAAAGTTGTTCTATTTTTTAATTTTGATTTTCAATTAAATTGTAACACCTTGTTTTTTAAGTTGTCTGTTCACAATAATCGCGAAAAACACAATGTAAGCAAAACAAATTGCACCTATAAAAAAGGAGTGTTGAATACCAATAATATCAGATAATTTTCCTTGGATTGGTGGAATTAATCCTCCACCCAAAATCATCATCACTAAAAAACCAGAACCTTGAGCTTGGTATTTTCCTAAACCGGCAAGCGACAAAGAAAAAATGCATGGCCACATAACGGAGCAGAAAAGACCGGCGCTCAAAAACGCGTAAACAGACACAATTCCTGTGGTGCTCATTCCCACTAAAACGCCAATTAATCCCAATAAACCTAAAACAATTAAAGATAAAACAGGTTTGTCATTAATAATGAAAGAAGCAATTACGAAAATTGAAACACAAATAAAATAATATTTTAATGGAGCAATCGGGTAGCCAGTTAATTTTGAAAAGCCCAAAACAAATCCGAGTGCTAAGTAGGGAACAATCATTTTCAAAAGGAGCTTTGTATTTTTTGACAAATTGAAAGCGTTAACTGAACCCGACCAACGGCCAATCATTAAACTTCCCCAAAAAAGCGAAATAAATGGTGTTGCTTCGGAAGATTCATATTCACCAAATGCTTTTTGTTTCAGAAGTTCACTCAGGTTACTTCCAATTGCTACTTCCACTCCAACATAAACGAAAATCGCTAACATTCCGAGTGTGAGTTGCGGATATTTCATTGCACCCCAGCCGTCAGAATTCTTTTTTGCAGCCAAATTCATTCCAATAATTCCTATTGTTACTGCTAAAATTCCGATTGAAAGCCACAACATCCGGTTTTGTTCAAGCGGATTTTTGATTTTTATCTTTTCCTTTTCTAACTTGATTTCCGTATTTGCCATTTGATCTTTCTGCTGCGCAATTAAAATCGATTGATCGATAGAAGTTAACTGATTAGCGTACGTTTTTTCAAATTCTAATTTGTCATTTTTCAATTCGTCCAAAGCGCCGTCAATTTCAATCAATTGTTTTGCTTCGTCTGAACGATACGAGTTAAAAACGGGTGCAAGACAGCCGAAAACCAAACCGGTAATCACCAACATGCTCACCATTGCTTTTTTAACAGAACCTAATTCTGAACTTTTTGTTGCTACTTCAGACTGTGCGTCTAATAACTCAGATTTGTTGTTTTCTTCTTTTTTACCTGATGGCAGCGATTTAGAAACGCTAAAAAGAACGGCAACACCTACAAACAACGCGCCTACAATTCCATATAAAATCATGACTGTTGAAAGCGGTAAGTTTTCTATTTGTTCGTCTTTAACAGCTGCTGCAGTTCCGAATAGTGCAAGTGAAATTAAAACAGGTCCTGTAGTAGTTCCGATTGAATTAATTGCTCCTCCGAAAGTTATGCGCGTACTTCCTGTTTTTTCATCACCAATAGAAATCATGAACGGATTGGCAGAAGTTTGTTGCAAAGAAAACCCTAAGGCAACTATAAATAAACCAAATAGCATTCCGGCAAACACATTTAGATAAACAGAAACAATCATTGCAACAGCGCCGAGAGCCGAAAAAAGCAAGCCATAAATAATGCTGTGTTTGTATCCCCAATTGAGAACAAGGTCTTTCTTTTTTAGGGTACTAAACACAAAAAGACCGAGTGCTCCTAAATAATAGGCTGAATAAAAAGCAAAATCTACTAGTTGACTTTGAAACTGATCTAAATTAAAAAAATTCTTACAGAAAGGAATAAAAACACTGTTTCCAGCGGCAATAAAACCCCAAAAGAAAAATACGCTAGTAAGAGTAGTTAGCGCAGAATAATTTGTTTTTACAGTTTCGTTTTGCATATTTTTTAGCTTAGTTTGGGTTAAAAATAGCTAGAAAAAGTTACTTTTTGAATATGAGCAGAAAAATGAAAGCAGAAGCTTTTGATTAATTTCCACAACTAGCTCTGAATAAATTCTAACTTTGTGATTGAAAATATGGGATCAAGAAATTTATCTGTAGGTGTAATTGGAGGCGGAAGTTGGGCTACAGCTTTGGTGAAAATCTTGTGTAATAATATGGATAAGGTGAATTGGTTTGTGCGAAGCGAAAGTTCTGTAGAACACATTCTGAAATACAAACACAACCCAACTTACTTACAATCAGTAGAGTTCGACACGAATAAAATTGTTGTTTCTTCTAATTTAAAGAAAGTAATTGAATCCTCAGATGTTTTAATTGTTGCTACGCCTTCTGCTTTTTTAGCTGAACTATTCAAAGGAATCGATAAGAGTGAATTCAAAAACAAATTGGTTTTCTCTGCTGTAAAAGGAATCATTCCAGAACAAAACTTAATTCCAGCAGATTTTATTCACCAGGAGTTTGGAATTCCGTATAAAAATATTGGAATAATTTGCGGACCCTGTCATGCAGAGGAGGTTGCCTTAGAGCGCTTGTCTTATTTAACAATAGCTTGTCCGACTGAAAGCAATGCAAAATGGATGTCTTTAAAACTTGCTTGTCGATACATTAAAACAACCGATTCGGACGATTTATTTGGAACAGAACTTTCAGCAGTTTTAAAAAATGTCTATGCTTTAGCATCAGGAATCTGTGCAGGTTTAGGATACGGAGATAATTTTCAATCTGTGCTTATTTCAAATGCCATTCAGGAAATTGAAAATTTTATTGATGAGGTAAGTCCAATTCACCGAGACGTTAAATCTTCTGCATACTTAGGCGATTTATTAGTAACGGCTTATTCGCGTTTTTCTCGAAACCGTATGTTCGGAACCATGATTGGAAAAGGATATTCTGTTAAAGCAACTCAATTGGAAATGCAAATGGTTGCCGAAGGATATTACGCAGCGAAATGTGTGCATGAAATCAATAAAAAATATGCTGTAGAAATGCCAATTCTTGAAGCTGTTCACAACATTTTGTATGAGAAAATTTCTCCTGTTATGGAAATGAGAATCTTAAGTGAAAAACTAAGTTAATTCATTAAAACCCCATTTATTTTTTATTTAAAAGTATACTTATTTGGTAGATTTTAGTTATTTTCGTCTTTCAAATTATGCTACAATGAGAAAAACTTACGCAACAATTGCACTTCTTCTTTCTGTTTTCTTTTCTTTTTCAGCCCATGCTCAAACAGAAAGTTTTCAAGAATTGTGTAATCAAACTTATGTTTCCAACCCAACAATGCCACGCGGAGTTATAGAAGCCTATGCTTTTGCTCAAACACGTGAACAACATTTAAGTGGTTTTCAGCAAGAAGGTTGCTCCGGAATACCACAAGCTGTTGGTTATTTAGGATTAATTGAAAATGGAAAAAAATTCTTTCGAAACAACTTAACGACTATTTCAAAGTTGAGTCGGGTTTCAGTCAATAAAATTAAAACAGATCCCAAAAAAGAGTTACACGCTTTCGCGCGCGCATACAATCGTGTAAGTAAATTGTATAAGAATTTAGATCAGGCGCAACAAATTAAATTTTCACTTCGTTATCTGAGTTTAATACCAGAGGGAAATATTGTGCAAGATTTTGCTGCAAACTCTGAATTATATGAAGTTTTCAAATCTTTAATTGATCCAGTTTTTGCTCAAAATCACGGTTTTGTTCCGTATAATTTCAACTTAGAAAATGTTTTTGGAACAGATGTTTACCGTGTGCTTTCCTCTTCTGAAGTTAAATTTACGGAAACAGGTATTTTTGATAGTCAGAATGTGCCTTACGTTGCAAGTGACCTATTGTCTACTCAAAAATCTACAGAATTTGGTCCGGCAATTTGGAATGCTGCACCTAGTTGTAATTATTCTTCTCGCGCCGGAACAGCAATTTCTGCAATTGTAATTCACACTATTCAAGGATCTTATTCGAGTGCAATTTCGTGGTCGCAGAACTGTGCTTCAAGCGTTTCGTTTCACTATGTGATTCGTTCTTCAGATGGACAAGTAACTCAAATGCTTTTAGAAGCAGTGAAAGGTTGGCATGTTGGTTCGGCAAATCCGTATACGATTGGTTATGAGCACGAAGGATATGTAGCACAAAGCGGATGGTATACCACGGCAATGTATAATTCATCTGCGGCATTAACGCGTGATGTTTGCCAAAGTGGATATGGAATAAATCCGTTGAGAACTTATTTTGGCGCCTCCACAGTTGATGTTTCTGTCTTAGGAAATTGTACACGCATCAAAGGTCATCAACATTACCCGAGTCAAAGTCACAACGACCCTGGAATTAATTGGGATTGGCCAAGATATTACCGTTTAGTTAATACTACTTTTACACCAACATCTTTAACCACAGCATCCGGAATGCTTTACGATTCTGGAGGAGCTGCCGGAAATTATTTAGACGATCAGCGCACTTTTCAACTCATTCAACCTGCCGGAGCAACTAGTATTTCGTTAAATTTCACAGGTTTCAATTTAGAAAACAACTGGGATTTCTTATTTATTTATGATGGTTCAACAACTTCTGCTCCTTTAATAGGAACGTACACTGGAACAAACTTACCCGGAAATATTTCTTCTTCTGGAGGAAGTTTACTGATTGAATTTAGAAGTGATTGCGCAACACCAGCTGCAGGTTATGCTGCAACTTGGACCTCCAACGCAATTCCGCCCGTTGCAACAGACAACATTAACCCAACAACTATAGTTTCGGTTCCAACAAATTGGGTAACGGCTAATTTTACAGCTAGTTTCATAGATGCAGACAATGTTGGCGGAAGTGGTTTAGAAAAAGCATATTACCAAGTTATTGATTACGATGGAGTTGAATGGAGAGCTAATGCAGCAAATGGCTTTTTTAGCGATAATTTTGATGGTGTAGCAATTAATCCGGAATGGACAATTCAAGTTGGAACATGGGATCAGGCAGGTCAAACGCTCAATCAAACAGATGAAACAAATGGAAACACGAATGTTTCTGCGTCTTTAAATCATACTTTATCGAACCGTTATTTGTACCATTGGTCGGGTAAAATGAGCGGAACTGGAACAAACAGACGCTGTGGTTTGCATTATTTTTCGAGCGATCCGTTGCTTCCAAATCGGGGAAATGGCTATTTGGTTATTCCGCGCTTAGACAACGACAATGTTCAGTTGTACCGAATTTCTGGCGACGTGTTAACAAACATAGGTCAGGTGAATTATGATTTCATAGCTGACACCTGGTATGACTATAAAATGATTTATGACCGTGTTTCAGGAAAACATCAGTTCTATATCAACAACCAATTAATCATCAATTACACCGATCTAACCCCAATCACAACCGGAAATTATATTTCTTTTAGAAGCGGAAATGCCGTTTATTCAGTGAATAATTTGAAAGTTTACCGTTCGCGTTCAACTACAGCAACCGTTAGTTTAAACGCAGCTACCGGCGACATTCGTTTTCAAAACTTAGATCCAATTACGGCTTCTGCACGTGTTAAATCTATTTCACAAGATAGTGCCGGAAATTTGTCGTCTATAATTTCTGCGGATGTGAATGTAGACTGGACAGTTCCTTCAACAATTTCATCAGTTAGTGATGGAACAGCTGCTGATATTGCAACAACTACATCTAATACCGAATTGTCTGCAAATTGGAGTTCTTCTGCCGATCCTAATTCTGGAATTGCGCGTTATTGGTTTGCAATTGGAACTTCTAGTGGAGCAACAGATATTCAAAATTGGACAGACAATTCATGGAATTCAGCAGTTACCGTTTCGGGCTTGAATTTAACGTATGGAACTACTTATTATTTCGCTATTAAATCGGAGAATGGAGCAGGTTTAGTTTCACCAATTACAATTTCAAACGGACAATTATTTGAAGCACCAACTTCAGCTCCAATTGCTAATTTTACAGTAACTAACACATTCATTTGTTTGGGTTCAAATATTAATTTACAAAACACTTCAAGTAATGCAACTACTTATCAGTGGAGCTTCACCGGAGGTTTACCAGCAACAAGTTCTGCCGTTCACCCAAGTGTTACCTTCGCAAACTCGGGGTCTTATTTAGTTGAATTAATTGCAACCGGACCAGGTGGAACCAACACAACTTCCCAAACAATTAACGTGCAAGTTGAAGTACCAAGCGTAGCTTCTTTTTCTTCGTCAGCAACTACTGTTTATGTTCCGAACACTACTGTAACATTTACAAATAATTCTACAAATGCAAACGGATATTATTGGAATTTCGGAGACGGAACAACAAGCACAGATGAAAATCCATGGCACCAATTTACCTCAGTAGGAGTATACGAAGTAAGCTTGGTTTCAATAAATAACAGCTGTCCGAACGATTCCTCTAACGTGGTTTCAATTACCGTAGTGGACGAAGCAGGAATAGAAGAGAATACAATTTTACCAATTTCATTGTTTCCAAACCCAGCAATGAGCGAGGTAACAATTGAAACACCAATTCAAAAAGGAACTATTTTGTGCTACGACAATGCTGGAAAACTCGTGCTTTCTTCTGTATTCGAAAATGGCAAGAAAATAATTTCAGTGAAAGATTTTGCAAATGGAATCTATAAAATTGTGGTTCAAAACGAATCAGTGAAAAGTCAAAAAACACTTTATATTGCCAGATAAATACTAAATAGAGTTAGTTTTAAATAAAGAGAAAAGTCACCTTGAGGTGACTTTTTTTTGTTTCCTTAACAACTGAAAAATAACGGATATTCGTTTTTTCAAAAATTCGGTGTACTTTTGAATGACACAACAAATTGGTTTAAACATATGAAGCGTTTTTTAATCGTTTCGCTGATAGTAAATGCATCGTTTGCTATTGCACAAAAATCTGAAGACTACATTCCGAAGGAAGCAGTAACTGTTTTTTCTCTGAATAATATCAATATACTTCAAAAAGTATCTATGGATGAACTTGTTTCTTACGATTTCATGACTGCCCTGCAATCTGAATTGTTTGATGGTTCAACAGAAGGAAAAACCCTGAAAGACGCAGGAATTGACTTCAACCAAAAAATGAATATTTTTTACGGAAAGAACAAGGATTTTGAAATCTCTGGTTTTACATTCGGAATTTCTAACCGGGAACAATTATTCACTGTTTTTGACGATTTTGACCGAAAAGAAAGCGCAATTCCAAATACGGAATATTACAACAATTATTTCAATCATTTAATGATTCGAGGAGATATTGGTTTGCTAATTCGTGTAGATGCCGATCAAGAACGACTATCAGAAATTACAGATTCTATTTGGTTAGAACGTGGTTTTGAGTTACCTTACATTTATGAAAATTCTGAGTTTTTTGATGAAGAATATGAAACATACGACAACCCGCTCGATCAAAATGAAATGAATCAGGAAGGAAACAACGCTGCAGACATGGAGGAGGAAATTGTTGTTTCTGAGGAAGATGAAATGATCAAAAATTACTACGAATTACGAGATAGTTTAGAAACAGAACTTTCTTTAAAGTATTTGCACCGAATTTTTTATGATATATACGACAAAGGGAAAAATTTAAAAGCAGCTGATGCACGATTAGCTGAACAATTGACCCATCAAACTGACGGAATTTTTTATCTCGATAACAGCCGATCTGTTAAAAACAATAATTCATTGTGGTATTTTCAAACCATGTTTCCTGAATTATACCGTGATCTGAATAGTTTATATAATGGAAATGTAATGTTGGGAGATATTTTTCTGCGTGAAAACTCTGTTGATATGACCCTCGTAGCTCATTACGGTGATGCTCTTGGAACGATTTATCAAAACCTCAACAACTCACGCTTCGATAAGCAAGTCTTGAAATACATTCCAAAAAATAATTCTGGTTTTTTCACTTACAATATTGATTTAAAAGAAGGATACGAAAACGCATACGACATTATTATTCCAATTTTAAGTGAAGAAAAAAGTCCGCGAATTTCAGCAAATGTTTTGGTCTTAGAATTGTTGAATGAATTTGTAGACACAGATGAACTATTCAAAGCATACAAAGGAAGTATGTTTGGTACTTTTAATGGAATAAAACGCGTTAAAACCAAGCGAATTGAATTTAATTACGACGAAAACACCTTCGAATATACCGAACAAGAAATTGAAGCCGAAGAGGACATGCCAATTTTTACAATCGGATTTTCAACAGGAAAACCAGAAATTCCAGAAAAAATATTGCGTCACCTTTCGCGTTTAACCTCTCAGTTTCATGTTATGGACAATTATTGGGTTTTTGAAGATGCAATTTTGAATTCAGTTCCATTGTATATGATCAATAAAAACGGCTTGTTTATTTTCACAAACGACGAGGATTTGGCAAAAAATTATTCTAACGGATATGGCAAAAACAGACTTAAAGGTAAAGCTGCCCGAATGGCACGTAAGAGCGGATCTGTTTATGCGTATTCAAACTTAGGTGAAGTAATAGATAAAATTCCAGAACAGTTGTTATACGAGCAAGGAATGGAGTTTGTGCGTTCTATGAGAGGTAAAAAAGGGGAAATGGAAATTTCGTCTTCTAAAACATCTAAGCAAAAAACAACTTACGATATCCAGATTCGTTTCGATGAAACATACACAAATGGAGGAAAGTATTTGTTGGATATAATTAATTCGGCTTACAATTTATCGAAAGCGAACTAATATCAAGATTTCATGCAACTGAAAACAGAAGGAATTGGAAACAAAATTGTCCTAATTACATTGCTTTGTCTTGTTTTTGGGCTTTTCCTTTATTTGAGGCCATTGTTGTTTGCAAAAGAACCAAAACCAAAATTGATAGATCGACTTCCTGACGCTGAAATTATAGCAAAAGTTAAAATCGTTAACGTTATTGGAGGAATTTATCCGGCATTGTTTAAAAATAAAGTAAAATTTAGAGAATATTTAACAGACGATTTTGTTCTTGCTCAAGGAAAGAACTACGGACTAGAGCTGCTAAAAGATGCTTATTTTTTTAGCGATGGAGAAAAAGAATGGGGCGGAATTGTTCCTCTTTCGGATAGCTCGAAAATAAGTGCCGGTTTTGATCGAATTTCTCAATTCTATAAAGTAAAAGACACGGTTGTTCACAGGCATAGATTAAAAAAAATTGAAGCAAGCGGGGTTTACTTTTATTACGATAAATCGTATTTATTTGTTTACAAAGGAAAGAGAATATTCAAACAACTTGGAAAAGTGCTTTTTGCTCGCTTCGGAGAAATTGAAAGTTCTTGGAGACGGTTTTCAAAATTGAAAGAATTCAAGAAAAGTAATTTTTTACTCTACAATCAGTCAAAAGACCTCCAAAAATTTGGTTTTGATTATGCAATCATGACCCAAAAATCTGATTCAATAAATATTAATTTTAGTGCTACGCTTCACAGTATAAAACCAATCGGTATTAAAATTAAAGCTCCAGGAATGGCTTTTGAGTCGAATGCAGGTTTTTCCAAATCGATTAATATACATTTAGATGTGCGTGAATTTGCCAAAGCTAAATCACACCCATTGTATAAGTATATTGCTGTAAAAGGAACCCGAATAAATTTTCCACTCGAAACATTTTTAAACTCTTGGAATGGGGATTTAAGTTTTCAAGAAGGTGGCACACAACTCATAGATGAAGAAGTAGTTGAACTCGGTTACGACGAAGAATTCAATCCGGTTGAAATTCGTAAAATTCAAAAAGTTCCAATTACGGGCTTCTCGGTTCTGATGAGTGTAAATAAAAACGGAACCCAATTCGTAAATAATTTATTTGGAAAAGGAATCATTAACAAGCAAGGAAATAAGTACCGCTTTTTGTTCTCTCCACCCTTGAATTTGAATATCTTGCCCGAAAGTTTGAGCGCCTATACGGGCGGGCGTCCTAAAATTGAAAAGGGTTCAAAATCTGGCGGTTACATAAAATACAATGGTGTAACCTACGTTTTTCAACTAGATCATCTTTCAAAACACATAGTTAAAGGGTCCTTGAGTTTTCCTTTTATTCGGCTCACAAAAGTGCTCAACCTTTAAACCTGAATTTAGAATCGAACTTCTGTTTTAATCTAAATTGTAAAATGCGAGAATTTTATCTGCAAGCACATTGCTGAGTTTGAAATAACTTTCATTTGTCCAACCACCAATATGCGGACTTAATAGTATTTTGTCGCTTTTAAGTAAATAATCCAACTCCTCTGGAATGCTTTTTTGGAAGAAGTGCTCAAATGAACTTTGCTCAAATTCGTTCACATCGAGCGCAGCAGCAGTAACTTTTCCGTTTTCAAGCGCACGAATTAATGAACTAGTTTTCACAATTTTTCCTCTCGAAAGATTCAGTAAATAGATAGGAAGCGATAAAGCGTCAAAAAATTCATCGTTCGCAAAAAATTCTGTTTCCTTATTTTGTGGAATATGGAAGGAAATTATATCTGACTGATTCAATAGTGCTTGAAGCGTAGCTTCCATAACAAAATCATTCCCGAAACCCGACTTAAATTTGTCGTATGCCAAAACCCGCACATCAAAACCACGTAATTTCTTAGCAAAAGCACTTCCGTTGTTTCCATATCCAATAATTCCAATCGTTTTTCCATCTAATTCAACTCCTCGGTTGGCATCGCGCTCCCATTTCCCAGCTTTCACATCGCGGTTTGCGGTTTGCAAGCGGTTCATCAATGAAAGCAACATTCCCAAAGCTTGTTCAGCAACCGCATTTCTATTTCCTTCTGGAGAATTGAACAATTTTATTCCTCGTGTTTCACAATATGCTTCATCAATATTTTCCATTCCTGCACCCGAACGTGCAATAAATTCTATGTTTGGACAGTGTTTCAAAAATGCCTCATCCATCGGAAAGCGCGAACGAATAACAATTCCAACTGCATCTTCCATTTTAGAAAAACATACCTCTTTAGTCCATTCATCTGCCGACACACATTTAAATTGCGCGCTTTTAATTAAACGATTTTCTAAAACTTCGTTAACTGAATCAAGAAAATAAACTTTTTTCATTTTAGTATTTGAGTTTGTATGCAAAACTACATAAGTTTCACACCGCCCAAAGATACGAATCATTTCAAACCAATCAGGTGTAATTTATCTTGTGAAATCGAAATTTCAATTTGTTCATTTAGAATCAATTTATTCGTGTTTCTTGAGTAAGAATGAACTTCATTTAAATTCACTATGAACGATTTATGAATGCGTTGTAAAAAATCGAAAGGTTCAAGCATCTGTTCAACATATCTCAAGTTTTTACTCATCATCAATCTTTTTTTGTTTTTCAGATAAAAATTTGAGTAGGCTCCATCAGCTTGAATATATAAAATATCATTGGGAAAAATATAACGAATTTCTTCCCGACTTGGAATAATGATTTTCTTTTCACTTTCGTATAAATTAGAACGAAGAGTTTCTAATTGTAGGAGTTGTTTTGTTTCTACTTTTTTATATTGTTGAATTGCTTCAACTAAATGATCGGAATTGATGGGTTTTAATATATAATCGACGGCAGAAAGTTTAAATGCTTGAATGGCATATTCGTTGTAAGCAGTTACAAAAATGATGGAAAATGTAATTTCTTCTGGTTTGAAATATTCCAATAATTGTAAACCAGAAATTTCAGGGAGTTCGATGTCTAAAAACACAATATCTGGCTGAATTCTTTTTATTGCTTCAACTCCTGTTTTTACATCTGCACAATCACAAAACACCTTAACTTCTGGACAATGGTCTTCCAACATGGCTTTTAATAAAATCCGTGCGCGTTTTTCATCATCGATTATTATTGCTTTCATGCTTTAAAATTAATTTGAATTATCTATAAATTGCTGATTGATTTATGAAACTAGCTGATTGATTTATATCGGAATACTAAGCAGTACTTTCGTTCCGTTGATTAAGTTATTTTCATCCAAAACATTTTCAATCACTACTCCAATTTGTTCTTCGCTCATTTCGTTTAGAATTTTAAACCGCTTTTGATTCGCATCTGTTGCAAAACTTTCGTGCTGTTTATTATTTCGTTGATTAATTATCTGCGAAGCAGTTATTCCGATTCCGTTATCTCGAATTTCTACCTGTAAAACGTTTTTATTTATATTGAAAATAATCCAAAGTCTTTTATTTTCTTTTTTGTGTAAAAGTCCATGTTTTATTGCGTTTTCAACATATGGTTGAATCAACATGGAGGGAATTTGAAATAATTGATGTGGAATGTTTTCTGTATCCAAATTGTATTCAAAATCATCCTCAAAACGCATTTTTTCGAGTTTTAAATACAATTCCAACGCACGAATTTCGTCAGATAATGTTACTTTTTCTTTGTTACTCATTTCCAAAATCATTCGTGTTAACTCACTGAAATTGACCAAATAATCACTAGCCGTTTTCCGTTCGTTTGTGTAAATAAATGATTGAATTGTATTAAGCGCATTAAACAAAAAATGAGGATTCATTTGGGCTTTTATACTTGCTAATGTACTTTTGTACAACTGTTTCTCCATATTAATTTTTTCTTGAAGTAATCTGTTTTTTTCTTTAACCTCCCGAAATCGTGCACGGATGATTAAGTAAAGTAATACTAAAGAAATAAATGCGATAAGTAGTATAAATTTCCACGTTTTATAGAAAGGTGTTTTAATTTCAAAGGTATACGTTCTTGTTTCTTTAGAAAAAAATCCGCGTTCGTTTTGAATTTTAACTTTTAAAGAATGTTTCCCACTTGGTAATTCAGTTAAAAACAAATTAAATCCATCCATTTTTACCCACGATTTATCGTTCAAAGAATACCACATCGTTGTAGTTCCTTCTGATTTGAAATTTAGATTAGAAAAAGTAAACTCTAAGTTGTTTTCGTCCGTTTGAAGAAATAGTTTATCGGAATAAGGGCAAATAAGTTGATTTACTTTTAAAGAAGATAACTGAAGCGTTGGATAATCCATATTCATTAAATTCTGTTGCATATTTATTGGAAGAAATCCTTTTATGCAAGCGGTAAACATTTGATCATTCAATACATCAAATTCTACTACATCTAAACCTATTAATCCATCCGAACGAAGAATTTCAAACATTTTATCACCTTTGTAATCAAATATTTCTGTGCCAGAATAAGTAGTTACATAAATTCTGTCGCTACTTGCTTTTATGCGATATAATTTAGAACTAAGAAATTTATCTGGACTAATTAATGTAGTAAATGAATAGTTTTTGTACAACAAAACACCGTGTTCGGAAGTCATAAAAAGCAGGCCTAAGGCACATTTTTCCATACCTAAAACTTCGATAGTCTTATTTGGAAGTAAAATTTTTCTTTTTGAATTTTTCCCAAATTCCCAAACACCATCTGTTGCGTGACCAATTATTTTCCCTTCAAAAAAATACGCTGAATAAAAGCGTTTATTTTCTTTGGTGAGTGTCAAGCGATTTTCAGAAAGTGTTCGGTTTTTAGTTAACCAAGCTTTCCAAATATCATTTTTTTCGACGGGATAAATACTTAGTGTTCCGCTTTCTGAAAGTAAATAATGTTTAGCATCTAAAGAAAAAATACTGTTACAAGAAATGAGTATTTTTCGAATTAATTTATTGTTAGAATCGTAATGAAAAAAAGCATCCGAACAAAAAAGTAAATCATTGTTTTTTTCATTTTGAAAAATACATTTTACTTCGTGGTTTATTTTACTTTCATATATTTTATCGATTTTTTTTTTGTCGATATGGTAACGAAATAATTGATTTTTATTACTTCCAAAAAGGCAAGTTCTATTGCTTTTATTCACAAAAACGGAAGAAAAATAATCCGTTGGGAAATACTGAATTAAATCTACATGTGGAACAAATAAAATTCCGTCTCCAATGGTTCCAATCCATAGATTTCCTTCTTTGTCACGAATCGATTTGGAACAAGAATAATTTTCAAAATACCAAGACGATTGCTTTAAATTTTGATCAAATAAAGTAAATCCGCTGGAAGAAAGTAAACTGATTTCATGCTCATTATGAAAGGAAATGTTTTGTAAAAAACGATGCTGAAAATTTCCTTGAATGGTTTTTTTAGTATTTCCAAAAATGATTTGATTGTTCTTTTTTGAAGCTAAAAAATAGGTGTTTTTAAATGTTGTGTAAAACAAATAATTAGTAAAATTTTCATTTGTTTTGCTTACTTCCAATTTACCTCTGGAATTTATCCCATAAAACAGACTTTTCTGTGGATCAAAAAGTCGAAATTGATTGGAAGGAGAATGTGTTGCTGTTTGTAAGTTTAATGTATTTATCGGAACATCTATTGACTTTTTTGTTTTAATGTTATATAATCGCACTCCTGTTTTTGTCATTACAGCAATTGTTTCACCCTCAATAACAGAAGCATTCATGTAATTTTTTAACAACGAAATTTCAGGTTTATACCGAAGCGAATCCTTGTACGTATAAAAAAATTGACCCGCAAAATTCTGCACCCAAATAGTTCCTCCTTCCGTTTCAAAAATATTACTAATTGAACGTGATTTGTTACCGACAATTGGAAATTCTTTATAAGAGACTCCATCATATTGAGCCAAACCATCGTCTGTTGCAAACCAAATGAATCCTTTTTTATCTTGATAAATGTCGTAAATGGTATTGGATAGAAATCCATTTTCTGTGGTGTGTTTTCTGTGAAGTGGGTTTTGAGCGAGTGTAAATTGTATGCAAAACAGGATTGAAACAACAAGCGATACTGAAATAAAATGTTGCTTTTGCATTCAATGTTTTTTGTTGTAAAGATACTTTAAGAAGCCGCTATTATTTCTAAACTTGTATAAAAAATACCTCTTCAAAATTGAAAAGGTATTTTTTAAGTTTTTTGTTTATTCCAAAATCAATTTGCTTTGTTGAACATTTCGATTTACAAGGAAATTTAACGTATAGACTCCTTTTGCTAAATGATCAACTGAAATCTCTTCCCCGTTGTATTTTTCTTGAGTAAACATAATTTTACCTAAAGCATCAAAAAGCTGAACGTTAGAAATTTCTTCACCTTTTAATTGAAAGAAATCACTACTTGGATTTGGAAAAATAGTAAGCATTACTTGATTATTATCTTTGATTGCTAACTGATTAACATCAACATACTTTATTAAACTGTTGGCAGTTAATTGATTCACACCACCATTAAAAGGCGCTCGATTAATTACTAGTAAAGATTGGTCATTTGTTGCAATCATAGAAGTTTGAGCTGAACCGCTTGTAGTTAATAAGTTAACAATTCCATCTTCACAAAATGAATTGTCTAAATATCCAGTATTTTCATCAAACTTGTAAACTCTTCTCAGATTTGATACACTTGTGTATAAATATATATTTCCAGAATAATCTTTCGTAAAAAAAGCATCTCGCATACTTTCTACAATGTCGATCGTTTGAACTCCGTAAGTTGAATCAAATGAACCATTTTCAAATAAGTGGATGGCACGTATTTGATCTGGTAGACCAGCAAAATCAAAAGTATAAAAACAAAGTAGTAAGCTTTTATCTTCCAAAAAACTTCCATATATTTTTTGGTTTGCAAATGATGCTCCCACTTGAGGAAATGAAATAAATGTATCGTAAAGCGTTGAAAAAGAACGAATAGAAACAAAAAAGGTGTAATCCCCATCATCTGTAACATCTGACGAGCCAAGTTGGTACATAAGTGTATCGTTAACTAAACAATCACTTGAATTCATATTTCCATTAAATGGATTAAAATCCCAATCTTGGGTGTCAATTTGACCAGCATACAATCCTGTCGTAGCGTTAATTACTCGAGACTCTGTAACAAATGAATTTCCCATGGAACCTGACAATGAAAGCAAGTTTTCCAAAGGGAAATAATTCATATTTTTCACACCCGTTCCACCACCTGATGAAAATTGAAACAATCCCGAACCACCATTAAATGTTGCGTCTAACCCATAATTATTGTTTGGGTCTAGCCGAAAAACTATTTGTCCAGGCATTACAAGTACACTACCATCAGCAGCAAGAATTGCTGAAGCGTAATCAGAGTATTGTACTTGCATTTCAATAGATTGGTAACCTAATCCACCATTAAACGTTGCATCCGTTGTGCCGTTGGAATTGATTAATCGAATTAAAAAGGTAACACTATCAGATCCGTATTTTCTAAATTGAGAAATTAAAATTACTTTTTCATCTGGTCGCTGCAAAGCTTGTAAAAAGTATTCGTTTTGATTTGAAGGATGCCAAGAAATAGTTGTGTTTAATGGTGTCAAAGAAATAGTTGCATATCCATCTGTACCGAAGTTTACATCTCGAACTAACGAGTCTTGCCCGTTTGCAAAACTAAAAATCAAAAGTGATGCTATAATAAGTATTTTTCTCATTGTTTTATGACTTTTAAGTTTATAATTTAAATACAAAATATACTGTATTCAAAGGAGATGTATTTATTAAAATCAGTTGTCCATCTTCAAATTTTACATCATATTCGCCTGGCTGACCATTGATTTCCATGGCAACTTTTTCATTATTTAATTCGTACTTGCCAATACCAGTTCCTCCAGGGCTTGATTCAGATTTTGGCATCGTAATGGCGATTATTCCATCCGATTTAAAAACCCAAACACTTCCTTTGTAAGCTTGATTGTACTGTTCTTCTTGAGCTTCCAATTGAGATTCTAACGCTTGAATTTCAGTTGTTACAATTACACCTTCTACATTCCAAGTGCCAAGCATTTTTGATTTAATGTCTTTTTGCGCATACATTTTGAACGCAATTGCAAAAAATAGACAAAGAATAAATAGTTGTTTCATGATCCGTTTATTTTTTAACCTTCGAACAATCAACAGGACCCCAAGGAGTTAGCCCGTTCCACAATAAAGGCTTTCCAGTAAACTTCTCTTCTAAAGAACCCGTTGCAAAAGCGTTTTCTTGTTTGATTAACATATCGTAATATTCACAATCGCCATTCGATTTTTTAACAACCACCACACATTCCATTGTTCTATATGTTAAGGTGTTTAAAGAATTAATTCCCAATAATTCATTTACATTTCTCCAAGCAGTACTTGGGTATGCTGTAATTAAACTTTCTTCCCATTTATCGTTTGTCATGTATTTTTTAACAGCTGCTTCCAGTTCTGATTTGCTTGGCTTGTCTTTGAAACTTGCTAATTCAGGTTTTAATGAATTGTTCTTTTTGGCAAAATCTTCTTCAGCTTTTGCATACTTAACTGAAATCTCGTAAAAAGCATTATCAATCATTTCATCCGTAATCTTTGCAGCCTCAGCAGCTTTTTCCATTTTATATAAAATAGTTGCTTTCTTAAATTTTTGTTTTTTTCTTTCTTCTGGATCGTTACGCACTGATGAACCGCTGTATTCATTGTCATAAAGCAAATATATACCCGGTGCAAATTCTAAAATCGCAACACCAGACCATTTCTCTTGAAAACCCTCTTCATTTTTGATAATATTTCCTTGTAAATCATTTGTGTAAGTATATGTAGTATGCATTAAAAACTGGTTATCCAAACTACCACCTTGGTAATAGACTTTACCGAGCGTTTTTATGATTGCATATTCTCTACTTTTAACTCCATCTTGATAACCAAATGTAGCGGGCTTAATAAATTTAGAACGATTATTTGTCTCATAAGCATAACGTGTATTCAAAGTTAATAAAGCGGCTGCTTCGTCATAAGTGATTAAGAATTTTTTAATAGATTTATTAGCCGTCATGTCATCGTTTAAACCAGTAACAACATTTCGAGAATAATAAATTCCAGAAACTCCTTTTGTGTCTTTTGTAAACGTTTTTGTATCTAAAAAAGTATCTGAACTATCTGCTACAGCTTCTTTTTCAGCTGATTTACTAACACCACTTCCCGAAGTGCTTCCAGAGACTTGCCCAACTTTATCTTTTAATTTCCCCAACACTCCTTGTGCAATAGAATGATTTGAGAATGCAAATACTGCAATGGTAACAGTTGTTATAATGTGTTTTTTCATAATAAATTATTTTATGACACAAAGATGAGTCATTAAAAAGTTTTACTTTAGAGGTAATTTACCAACCAAGGTTTTTACTTTATGAACTTAAATTAAATAGCATTAAACCATAAATTAATGACGTTATTCCGATTTTTTAAAACAAAAAAAAACGACCCATTACTGAGTCGTTCCATTAATTAAAGTGAATGTTTGTTTTATTCTTTCACCAATTTTAAAATGGTGTTTTTGTTGTTTTTGTTAATCTGAACAAGGTATACTCCAGTATTGAATGCTGAACAATTGATTGTTTCATTTTGCATTTGATTTTCTGAGTAAACAACTTTTCCAGTAAGATCTGTAATTTGAATACTTGCTCCAAGGATGTTTGAAATTGTAACATTATTAGTTACAGGATTTGGAAACATTTTAAAAACAGATTCAATTTCTTCGATAGAAGCGATGTCACAATTAATATTTACTTCAAAAGTATCTACCGATTCAACACCACATGATTCTGAAGTATAGGTAATGAAATAATTAGTTTGTGCTATTGGCGAAAATGCAGCTCCTGAGAAAACACTTGAACCAGAAGTAACATCAAATGTTCCTCCAGCAGGAGTTGCATCAATGTTTACTGTTTGCCCAACACATGGAGTAGTGAACGATTCGTCTATCACTGAAGAATCAATTACAATATCATAATTGATAATAACTAAACCAGCTCCAAAACGGACTCCATTTTCAGCAGTTGCAGTACTTGGAAAGTTAGTTCCTGCGGAACCACCCCCACCTGGTCCAAATCCATTACCTGAACAACCGGTAGTTCCTCCAGAACCGCCACCACCACCGTTTCCTCCAAAATAACCACCGCCACCAGCGCCACCACTTGGAGCCATAGTTGTTTGAGCGGCACTAAATCCATTGTTTCCTTGACCTCCGTTTGCCCCAATTTCACTAGTTGCGGTTGATCCGTTTTGACCTAAAAAGCCGCTACAACCTGGAGCGAAAGCTCCACCAGTAGATGTGCCTGGTTGTCCAGAAAAATATGTTCCATCACCATCAAATGTATTAGTACCAATTTGACCATCAATAGAGTTTCCATTCAGCAATTGGTTTCCACCGCCATTTCCTCCGTTTCCACCTGTAATTGCTGCTCCAAAAGCATGCAAACCAGCATTTCCGCCGCCACCGCCGCCGCCAGCAACTTGCACTCTATCTGTTAAAGCATTAGATGGATAACGAATATCTGTAGCTCCTCCGCCTCCACCAGAAGGATTGGCAGCTGGGTTTGCAACGCCATTTCCGCCGCCATTAAAGCCTCCCGCAGATCCTACTGCTTGGCCACCAACATAAATATAAAGAATATTAGTTGGAACTAATGAGTTCCAATTTTCTGTTACGCTATTTCCTAAACCTGCTAAACCTCCAACGTTTGTACCAGGAGTAATTGTACTTCCAGAATCTCCTTGTGCGCCATATGTAATAATTGAAATATTTTGCGCTCCGCAAGGAACCGTCCACGATTGTTCTGCACCAGTATAATACAAAGTGTCTGAGTTTGTTTGTCCGAAAATGCCAGAGCTTAAAAGGCAAATACTAACAGTAAATAGTTGTTTTTTCATGTTTTTTATTTTTTTTTCAAACGTAAAACTTATTCCTAATGCTTTTCGTATTCATTTTACGAAGTCATGGATTTAGTTTATAAATTAATTATTTCAACCAAAAGAGCTTGTGTCTTATTGACACGCTATGTGAATACTTTTCACATAGCGTTTTTCAATTTTATAACAGAAATAGCCTAAGTATTTGTTAAATCTGTGTTTAGTGCGTAACAATTATTCGTTGTCTTGCATTATTATTAACGCCTACTAAAAAATATATCCCTACTTGTAGGTTATTGAATGAAACAGAATAATTATTTGCTGGGTTTGTTTTAATGGTTTGAATAATTTGACCTAATTCGTTTACTAAAACAAAATCTCCTTCTTTTACTGATTTAATTGTAAACACCCCATTATTTGGATTTGGAACTACAGATATTTGTTCATTATCATCAAGTAAATCAGTAATATCTAATGTGTTTATTATCACACACACACTTGTATCGACACATGTTCCGTCATTCACAATAATAGCGAAATTACCGTTCGAACTTGCTGTAAAACTTTGATTTGTTTCGTTCAGAATTATTGAGTTGTTATTGTTACAATCAATCCATTGATATGTTGCACCAGATAATGTAGCAGTTATCACTGAATCAGCAGTTGTGGTTGTGTTAGTATTAGGTAATAGATTTACATAAACCATTTGAGATTTATATCCCAAACAGCCATTTGTATCGGTCACAGTAACAGTAAGTATTGAATCTGTTAAAATAGTAAAATTGGAAGATGACGAAGTCAAGCCGTTAGACCAAATATAAGTTAATCCTCCTGTAGCCGTTAGTGTTGAATTCAATCCATTACAAATCGTTGTGTCTCCCGTAATCGTTATCATTGGAAAACCAAGAGTCGAAATAGTTTCTACGTTTGATGTGTCAACATTGGTGGTTAGTGTACATGTATTTGCAGTTATTACACAATTTACCACATCACCATTATTTGAAGACAAAAGTGAAAGTGTATCGTTATCAATTCCCAAACTAACGCCATTCAACAACCAATCATAATTTACCAAACCAGCTGGAACATTTGCACTTGCAACGAATGTTCTATTACTACATAAATTTACAATAGGAGCCCCTTGAAATTTCATTTCTGTAATAATAGCATAGCCTCCATCAGGAGAATTTGAAATATTGATGCGATACTTATCGTATGATACGCTGTTTGTAAAAGTATAGCTTGTCCAATTATCGAAACTAGGTGTTTGGTTTGTTCTTGTATCTAAAACAACCCAGCTACTGCCATTAAATCCTTCAAAAGTCCAGTCTGATGGTAAATAATCAGGGTCATTCCAGCCGCCAGTCATTACAGATGAATGAAATAATTCATATCCGTTTAGAACAGTTCCATTTCCTGAACCAAAATCATACTCCAACCAAGCGGGTAAGGTATTATTAGAAGCCCAACCATTTGTTATCGAATCTCCATCAAAAGCATCAATCGCAGGATTGCCTCCATAAGAATCACTTGCTGAGGCAAGACCACCACTTGGAGTACCTGAACCAGAAAAACCACTCACCAACTCTGAAATTGTAATTATTGGGTTATAAGGTGAACCCAAAGAACCTAAATTACAAATGTTTTGAATAAAAAGATTTGTTCCTAAACTTTCAGTAAAAGCAGCGATAGCACCACCATTGTTGTCGGAAACAATACTTACCTCATTTTGAGTGTAATCGTCATTTCCAATAACTATTCCGTTATTCGTCCATTCAAGATTTCCAGCGAAGTTTATTTTTTGCGCATAGATGTCTAAATCTCCTGAACTATCATCTCTCCAAGCCAAAAGAAGGCCTCCAGAACCATCTGAAGAGGCAGACATTTGTTCTTGTGATGCCGAATTAGTGGTTACTGCAATGCCATTTGGAGTCCATAACATATTTCCGCCTCCATCAATGTGTTGTGCATAAACATCACTTGTATTTGAATTAATTCTGTAATCTTCCCAAGCAATGTAAGCACCACCAGCATTATCATTCACAATTTTAGGATAGCCTTGATAGTCAACTGCATCACAAATAGGAATTCCGTCAACCGTCCATTGAACAATTCCATTTGCATCAATTCGTTGCGCATAAATATCATCATCAGACACTCTGTAATCTGACCAAGTTATTATAGCTCCGCCATTGTTATCGCTTACACTTACTTGATTAAATTGAGCCTCTGTAGCTTCTGTACAAACCGCTATTCCATTTGGTGTCCATTGAGCAACTCCACCTGAACTAAAACGTTGCGCATAAATATCTACGCTACTACTTCCATCATAGAACTCCCAACTAACAATAATTCCATCACTCGCATCATGAATAATTTTAGGGCCTCTTTGGTCGCCAGGAACTGAACTCACATTTATTCCATCCGTTAACCACATTGGATTCCCAGAACTATTCATTCGTTGAATGTAAACGTCAAAAACATTACTCATTAAGGTTCTTCCATCCCTCGCCCAAGTGATGTAAGCTCCACCTGCGTTATCTGGAAGAATTTCAGCATAAATTTGTACACCGACAGCGGTGCACACAGGCATTCCTGCCGGAGCCCAAAGTAGAGTTCCATTTCCATCTACACGCTGTGCATAGATATTTACATCGTTTGAAGCATAATTTCTATAATCATCAAAAGCAACAATTACACCTCCTAAACCATCAAGTGCCAGCACTGGGCTTTGTTGTTGACCCATTTCCGTACAAACAGGTATTCCATCTGTTTGCCAAAGTGCGGTACCCGTTGAGTCGAAATGCTGCATATAAATATCGTCTTGACCGTTTCTACTGTCCTGCCAAGCAATGAAAACTCCACCGTTGTTGTCTGATAGTATATTTTGCCCCGCAGAAGTGCCGTTTGCAGTACAAACAGGAGTGTTAATAGCTGGGTCATTTGACCATTGTGCCCTTGCTGAGAATATTGAAAATAATCCAAAGGATGTAAGCGCGATTGTAAGGAATCTTTTTTTCATAAAACATTTTTTTTGTAAATCTACGCTAAGTGTTTTTTGAAAATAAAAAAATGTTGTGTTTGACTCTCAAATGTTGTGTTTGACAAAAATTAGCTCAAAATGAATTACTCAAAGGAAAATATAGCTTTTTTTAAAACTCCTAAAATCAAAAAACATCTTTCCAAATGAATAATCAATTTTTGAATATTCTAGAGTTTTTGAACCAATAATTTATTAGTGATTTAATGTCGTTTGATAAGATTGATTTGAAGAAATAAGGTGTATAGCTTAAATTCAACTAGGTATTTCTAAGGTAAAGACGGAAAATTTAAGTGTTTTTTCATAGTTCATTGAAGCATTTAACTGACGTGTAAGAATGCTTATGAGTTTAAATCCAAATCCACCTTGATCGCTCATCTGTCCGTTTAATAATCCAGGGCCACTGTCCATATAATTAATAATTGTGGTTGATTCTTTACTTTTAATTTCAACTTTAATTTCCCCTGAGTTAGCATTGATAAATGCATATTTAAGAGAATTAGTTACCAGTTCATTAATAATAAGTGCAACTGGAATTCCTTTTACCAAACCTAATTTAGTTTTGACACCTTTAACTTCAAAATTAATGTCCTTTCCAAGTGGTAAAAAAGAAACTGAAAGTTCATTAAACATACTTTCAAGAAATTCACAAAAATCTATTCCTTCCATTTTATCATCTTCATACAAACTTTGATGAACGAGTGACATGCTTAATATTCGGGCTTGGCATTCATTAAGTACACGTTTAGTTTCAGGTTCTAAAGATGACTTGCCTTGAAGATAAAGTAGGCTTTTCAACATCGTTAGGTTGTTCTTAACTCTGTGATGAATTTCATGAATTAACAGTTCGTTTTCAGCCACTTTTTGTTGTACCATTTTCTTCTCAAATTCCAATTCTTTATTGGTTTTTTTCTTTTTTTGATTGGAGAAAAACAATAGAGTTACGAGTAAACCAAATAAGATACACGCTGAAAAAATGACTACTTGACGAAAGCGAAGCGAAGAGTTCTGTTTTTTTAAACTCAGGTTTTCACTATGTCTTTTAGCGGTTTTAAATTTAATTTCCAGTTCATTTTGTGCTAATGCCGACTGAATTTCAACACGTTCAATACTTTTTTCTCGATCAGATTTAAAAATACTATCGTTCCAATTTTTATACGATTCAAAATGAATTAAGGCAATTTCATACTCTTTACTTTTTCGAGCAATCTCATACAAAGCTTTGTTTGCGTCACGAAGGTAGATTTTTGCGTTTTGTTCTTTTGCTCTTTTTAGTAAAATTTTTGCGTAATATTTAGCATTCAAAAGATCTCCATTTTTAACATGTATTTCGGTTAAAACAAGTAACGGTCTTAATGAATTATCAGGCATTTTTAATTGATCGATTAATTGCAAGGAAGTCAATGCATATTTTTTCGCTTCATTTAAATTTCCTAGTTTAAAATAAATCGATGCAACAACGTGAATCGTTGCAGAATAACGATAAAGATTTGTTTTATCTCTATTCATTAATACTATCGTTTGATTTAATTGTTCGTTTGCTTTTTCAGTTTGTTGATTAATCATATATTCCATCGCTAGATTTGAGGAAATCATTGCCGAAACATCATAATTTTTTGTTTTAAGTGAGTTTTTTAATGCAATATTGAAGTAAAATTGCGCAAGTTTTGTATTTCTTCCAGATAATTGATAAGCATCTCCCAAATTATTACTAAGTTCAGTAATCGTTTTTATATTTTTAGATTTTACAGCTAACTCATACCCTTTTGTATATAATTCAATCGATTTATCAAAATCTCCATGATCTCCATACATTCCTGCCATTAGACTAAAGCAGGATGCCTCCATTACTAAATCTTTGGATTTTCTAGCATAAAATATGGCCGAATCATAACAAGACATTCCTTTAATAATTTGCTCATCAACAACTAATATTAAGGCTTTTACTCTAAAACCATTCGCCATTAAGCGGCTGCTTTTTTGTTTTCGAGCAAGTGTTATTTCTTCGTTAGCAAAGCGGAGTGCTTCTTTAGGTTTTGAAAACTTAATTTCCCATGCCAATAAACCAGATAACCGAGCGCGCGTACTGTCACGTTTTGCATTCTTAAGTTCATTTTTCAGTAATAGTTCATTGTTTTGACCAAACAAAAAAGAAGGGCAAATTATTACTGATAATATGAAAGCTAATTTATTCAAATGTATTTTATTGCAAAGTATTCTATTAATTGGATGGTAAACATAGTTTATTCAAATCAATATTACAGCAGGAAAGTTGAGTTTGACTTAATTCAGTATGTGTTTGATCAAAATCAAGGTTTGAAACGCTCTAAAACTTCCTCTCTAAACTTACGTGAAAGTGGAATTTTATCCTCCTTAATTAGTAGAACTTGACCACTTACAGTATGAATATGGTTCAAGTTTACAACAAAAGAGCGATGGGTTCTGAAAAAAGAAGAGTCGTTTAGATCTTCGATAAATTTTTCGAGGCTATTTCGAACTACAAATTTTTTAGTAGTCGTTTTAATATCCAAGTAATTATTATCTGATTTAATCCATAAAATATCATTAAGAAATATTTTAACGAAATCACTTCCAATTTTCACATGAATTGCTTTTTGTACTATAGTTGATGTATTAATTTTAGTTCTAGCTCTAATAATTTCAACCGTTGTTAATAAATCGGTTGGCGAAAATGGTTTATTCAAGTAAGTTGCAGGCTGAAGCAACGCTGCTTCCGT
This sequence comes from Crocinitomicaceae bacterium, assembly GCA_031409255.1. Lineage (GTDB taxonomy): Bacteria > Bacteroidota > Bacteroidia > Flavobacteriales_D > Crocinitomicaceae > Fluviicola. The sequence goes on along the minus strand of JANNWW010000154.1, from coordinate 31,019 downwards.
AACTGTTTTTTTATCTGAATAAGAAGTTAAAAAAACAAAAGGAATAAAATATTCTTCGTTAATTTTTCTTGCCACATCAAAACCATTTTTCGCTGCTTCAAGGTTTATGTCTATAAAACACAGATCTATTTTTTGTCTTTTATTCAATTCTTCAATTGCTTTTTCATAAGTCGAAACAATCGAACTGACAGTATATCCCAAATCTTGAAGCATTTCGCTTAACATTTCAGCAATTAATAGTTCGTCTTCGATTATGAGAATATTCATATTATAAAAGTAGTTTTTTTTAAGGTGTACAGCCTTAAAAAAACCAACAATAGTGCTGTTGAATAGATTACTTTAATGACAAAATGGTTTAATTATAGTATGATTGAAAAAATCTGTTTTAAAAAACCTGAGTTCAATCTCAAATTTTTCTCAGATAGCGTTCAAAAAATATATAAATTTTTTTGAATTATTGTTAGTTAACATTATACTAAATTTTTTTTTGAATTGCGTATTCAATAATGGATGGGAAAACACGAACAAATTGATTATGTCTGTTTAATCTGTATTGAATTTTAATAAATCTGTATAAATTCTATCTTTGTAGAAAAAACATGCAAAACCTTTCGATTTACAATAGTTTAAGCGGACAAAAAGAAAAATTTGAAACAATCGTTCCAGGTAAGGTCGGGATGTATGTTTGTGGACCAACACTTTATTCTGAACCGCACATGGGCAACATGCGCACTTTTATTAATTTCGATTTAATTTTCCGTTATTTGTTGAAGGCAGGTTTCCAAGTGAAGTATGTTCGAAATATTACTGATGCGGGTCATATTACGAATTCGTTAGGAGACGCAGTAGATTCTATTGGTGCAGCAGCTCGGCTAGAACAAGTTCAATCGTTAGAAATTGTATACAAATTCAATGTCAGTTTTCAGGAATTACAGCGAATCTATAATTTACTTCCGCCGTCAATTGAACCAACTGCAACGGGTCATATTCAAGAACAAATTGAAATTATTGAGCAAATTATTGAAAACGGCTTTGCTTACGAAGTAAACGGATCTGTTTATTTCGATACTCGTAAATACAACGAAAAGTTTAATTACGGAATTTTAAGCGGACGAAAAATTGATGAATTAGCTGAAGAAACACGCGAATTAAACGGCCAAGACGAAAAGCAGTTTTTCGCAGATTTCGCCTTGTGGAAAAAAGCAAATCCAGAAGACTTGCAAATTTGGCGTTCGCCGTGGGGCAATGGAAACCCAGGTTGGCACATAGAATGCACAGCTATGTCAACTAAATATTTAGGTAATCAGTTCGATATTCACGGTGGTGGAATGGATTTGAAATTCCCGCACCACGAAGATGAAATTGCACAAAGTTGTGGCTCTGTTGGTTGCAATCCGGCGAATTATTGGATGCATGCAAATATGTTGAATGTAAACGGACAGAAGATGAGCAAGTCGTTTGGGAATTACTTTCTACCTAAAGAAATAGTTGATGGAACAACAGAAGTGTTCGACAAGCCTTATTCTCCGCAAGTTATTCGCTTTTGTATGATGCAGGCACATTACCGTTCTACTTTAGATTTGAGTTCTGAAAGTTTAAATGCTGCTGAAAAAGGATTCCAACGCTTAAATGACGCAATTCTAAAATTAGCAGATTTGCCAACTTCTGAATCGTCTTCTTTAAATGTAAACGCCTTGGTGGAAAGTTATTATTCTGCCATGAACGATGATTTTTCTGCACCCATGCTAATTGCAACTATTTTTGATTCGGTTAAATTTATCAATTCTGTTTCTGATGGAAGCGCAACAATTTCAACGAACGATTTAGTTCTGTTAAAAACTGAATTAGAAAGTTTTACACAAGATGTGTTGGGTTTGAGTTTTGAGAAAAAATCGAACGAAGGCCCAATTGAAGCAGTAATGGATTTAGTGTTAGAAATGAGAAAACTTGCGCGTGAAAACAAAGATTGGACAACTTCAGACATCATTCGCGATAAATTATTCGCAGCAGGAATTGAAGTAAAAGATGGCAAAGAAGGCGTAACTTGGACGGTGAAATAATTTAAAACTTACTAAGTTACTTTAGTTTATTGCGCTTTTTCAATTTTCAATCCTAACTTTACACTTAAAATACAGAACAACATGGCAACACATATCTTACTTCTCAGAGGAGTGAATTTAGGAAATCACAACAAGTTGAACATGCAAAAACTGTGTTTAGCAATGACCAAAAATGGTTTCGATGGCGTAAAATATTACTTACAATCGGGCAATGTTTTAGTGAAAAGCAGAAAGAAAAGTGCAACTTTAGAAGCAGAATTAACACAGTTAATCAAAAAAACTTTCAACATGGAAGTACCAGTTATTGCTTTAGATAAGAAAACTTTTATGGATGGCTTAACTAAGTTTCCGTTTGCAGATATTACTAAAGATTGGCAAGAATTAAGCTATTTCACTTTCTTGGCTCAAAACCCAGATGAGAAAGTGTTGGAAGAATTTTTAGCGGAAGCAAAAGATGAAGAAAAAGTACTTGTTCAAGGTCAGTTTGCTTATCTGTTCCTTCCGAAAAAATACCACGAAGCAAAAATCAACAATAACTTTATAGAAAAGAAATTGGGAATTGTTTGCTCTACCCGCAATTGGAACACGGTGAACCGTATCAAATTGATGTTCGACGACAAATAATGGACAATTCTTTCGGGAAAAATTATAAAATTTGCTCAAAAAAACAAATAGATTTACTCTTTTCTGAAGGGAAAACTGTAAAATCATTTCCATTTGTGCTTTATTTCCGTGCAGCCGAATTTGAGGAACCTGTTCCGTTTCAGTTCGTTTTTTCTGCTCCAAAACGCAGTTTCAAACGCGCACACGACCGTAATTACATCAAACGCTTGTTCAGAGAAGTGGTCAGTAAGCGTAAAACCGAAATTGAAGCCCTTTTCCCAAAAAAAAAGATGCAGTATTTTTTGATTTATTCGAACCGCGAGTTGCCTGATTTAGTTCAGTTGACAAAGGATTTTGATAAACTTCTTCTAAAACTAAAAAGTAGCTAACGTTTTGAGAAATAGCTTGACCATAAGGTGAAGAGTCATTTACATTTATTTCGATTGATTTAATTCAAATTACTGTTTCTTCATTCTTCATTCTTTCTTTAGCATTGTTTTTGTTGATTTATATTTTAAAAAAGAAAAAACGAGTGCACATTTTCCTATTTTTACAGTTCAATAATTAATACCGCATGAAAGGTTTATCTAAAAATATATTTTCGCTACTTTTTGTAACGTTTGTTTCAACTGGTTCATTTGCTCAATCAAACGGCTTCGAAGAGCTTAAGGCGCTAGAATTAATGGATTTGATTTTTGAACAGTTGGAAACCAATTACGTAGACGAAATTAAGCCGGGAGAAATGAACAAAACCGCTATCGATGCGATGCTCAAGGAACTTGATCCGTATACGGTTTATTACCACGAAGCGAATATTGAAGACTACCGCCTCATGACAACGGGTCAATATGGAGGTGTTGGCGCAACGATTCAAAAACAAGATGAATATTCTTACTTTACTGAACCTTTTGAGGGAAGTCCGTCGCAAAAATCGGGTGTAAAAGCCGGAGATAAAATTGTTTCAATTGAAGGAAACGACATGAAAGGAAAAACTTCCGAAGACGTAACTACATTTCTAAAAGGTCCGAAAGGAACTTCAATAGACGTTGTAGTGGAACGAAATGGCGAAAAACAAACACTAAAAATTACCCGCGACGAAATCAAGTTTCCTGATGTTCCTTATTTTGGAATGTTAACGGAGAATGTTGGCTATATTTCTTTGAATTCGTTCACACAAACTGCTTCGCAAGAAGTAATTACCGCCTTCACTGATTTGAAATCTAAAGGAATGAAACAACTCATTTTTGATTTACGTGGAAACGGTGGTGGTTTACTTATTGAAGCCGTTCATATTGTGAATATGTTTGTCAAAAAAGGACAAACGGTTGTAACAACACGCGGCCGAATTCCGGAAGAAAACAAAACCTATGCAACGCAACGACCTCCAACAGATTTAGAAATTCCAGTTATTGTTTTAGTGGATAAAGGTTCTGCCTCAGCGTCTGAAATTGTTTCGGGTTCTTTACAAGATTTAGATCGCGCAGTAATTGTTGGGCAAACTTCCTACGGAAAAGGCTTGGTTCAACGCACATACGATTTAAAATATGGATCTAAAATTAAACTCACCATTTCGAAATATTACACGCCTTCTGGAAGATGTGTGCAACGCCTTGAATATTACGACCGTGAAGGAGCTGAGAAACCGAAAGAAATTGCAGATTCTTTACTGAAAACTTTTACTACACCAAACGGACGAAAAGTGATTGATGGACGTGGAATTGAGCCAGATGTTGAAGTATCTCTTCCCACATTAAGTTCTTTGTTAGCAGGTTTGGTTGTTTCCAATATTGTTTTCAATTATGCAACAGATTATGCCCGCACACACGATAAAATTGGCGATGCAAAAACCTTTAAATTAACTGAAGAAGAATACCAAGCTTTTGCAACGTATGCGAAATCGAAAGAATTTAAATACACCAACAACTCGTTGGAAGAATTGAAAAAAGTTAAGGAAAAAGCTGAAAAAGAAGGTTATTGGGAAGACATAAAGAATGATTACGAAGAGATGCTGCTCATTCTAACGCCTTCAAAAGAGCGCGATTTAGAGAAATTTAAAGTTGAAATCAATGAGTATTTGTCGAATGAAATTGTTTCGCGTTACTATTACCAAAAAGGTCGCCGTGAACAAGCATTCCAATACGACGATGAAGTGAAAAAAGCACTCGAAATTTTCAATGATATGAAACAGTACAACACTATTTTAGGAAAATAAGCGTTGAAACTGCATGCTCGATCAATTTTTTAAGCGGAACATTCATCAAAACATACATTTTATTGCCTTCATTGCGCTTGCCGTAGGTTTGCCGTGGAGTAAAATTCCACTTTCTTTGGCTACCATGCTTTTGGGTTTAAATATTTTTCTGTTGAACGATTGGAAAATGGTTTTTAAAACTTGGCTTTCAAATCGCACATTAATTTTCCTTTTTCTTTTTCTTGCTTTTGAATGGCTTTCCTTGCTTTGGTCGAGTAACCTAGAATACGGTTTAGATGATGTAAGAAAAAAATTACCGCTTTTTGCAATTCCGTTGTGTTTAGCAGTAATTCCTTTATCAATAAAACAATGGAAATGGGTAGCCTTCTTTTTCTTAGTTGCTTTATTTGTGACTAGTTTCTTGAATTACGGCTATTGTTCTCATTGGTTCGGGCAGAAAAAGTATACCGATTTTAGGCAGCTTTCGCTTTTTATTTCACACATTCGCTTGGCCTTGTTGCTTGTTATAGGAATGGTTTTATGTGTCTTTTGGTGGATTCGTAAGGAACGTTTTCGTTTACTTGCTCTTCTATTTTTATTGTGGTTTTTGTTCTACACGAATAGTTCGCAAGTTGGGTTTGGTTTTGTTGCTTTGGGAGTAGTTTTGTTGTTCGGACTTGTAGTTTTACTTTTTCGAATTCAGAAAAAACCACTTCGTGTTGCAGCGTTTGGTGTTTTGTTAATCGGAAGCACCTGTTTAACTGCCTATTTGTATCAAGAACTGCGTCCAATTCCTCAAAAAGTTTCGTATGTTCAACAACCTCGATTCACAAAATATGGCAAACCATATGAGTTTTGGGACGAACCTTATTGGGAAAATGGCCATCCAGTTTTAGCATTTATTTGCGAAGAAGAACTCAAAACTGCTTGGGAAAAGCGCTCAATTGTATCATATGAAAGCGGAACCGGAAATAACCAGTTGCGTTTTATTATTTGGCATTTTATGGCTTCAAAAAACTTAAAAAAAGACAAAGAAGGAGTTGAACAATTAACGGATGAAGAAATAAAGGCAATAGAAGCTCAAATTCCTTCTGTTGAAATGATGAAAGGTGGTTTTCATGCACGGTTTTATGAAATTCGGAATCAACTGGCTGAAAAAGACCCGAATGGTAAATCGCTTCTCATGCGTTTAATTTATCTGAAAGTTGGTTGGAAAATAGCGCTTTCTAATTTTCCTTTTGGCGTTGGCGCCGGCGATGTGGAAGACGCATTTAACACCAGCTATTCGAAAGATAACTTTGGATTGCAAAAGATTTATTGGAAACGTGCGCACAATCAATATTTAACCGTATTTATTTCTTCTGGCTTAATAGGCATTTTGTTTTTTCTGCTCATTTGGCTAAGCATATTCAAGGAATCGGTGAGTAGAAAATCGCCGCTTTTTTTTCTTCTAACACTTCTATTATTGTGTTCTTTTCTTTCAGAAGATACACTCGAATCGCAAACAGGTGTTACAATTGCCGCATTTTTAATTGGAGCTTTTGTTAATTACTTTTCAACTAAAAACAACGTTTATAAAACAACATCTTAAATTTAACTCAAGTTATGAGTAGTTTCTTTTTGTTTTACTGTTTTAGTCCTTCAAATTATTCAATATGTGCATTCAAAAGTTGCTTCATAGTCTTAATTTTTAGCTACTTTTGCAATCAAATAACTGTTTAAATGCCAAATATTTGAACTTTTAAATCTTTCAGCATGCGGTTCGAATTAACCAAAGAGTTTCTAGAGCGTATTCGAGTAGCAATTGGCTCGAAAGATAGTCTGTGGATTAAAGAACACATTGTTGATCTTCACCCTTCAGATATTGCTGAAATAATCGATGAATTATCGACTGATCGTGCAAAATATTTGTATTTCCAACTAGAAGAAGAAATTCAGGCAGATGTGTTGATGGAGTTGGAAGACGAAGTTAGAGATCGCTTCCTTGCTTCTCTTTCTTCGAAAGAAATGGCAGAACAGTTAGAGAATTTAGATTCTGATGATGCTGCCGACATTTTGGGCGAATTAACCGAAGAAAAAATTCAAGAAGTCATTTCCCAAATGGAAGATGACGAAGCCGCAGACGATATTGTTGACCTCTTAAACTACGACGAAGACACCGCAGGTGGTTTAATGCAAAAAGAATTTATTAAAGCAAGATTAGATTGGCCAGTTAATCGGGCTTTGGTTGAATTGCGCAGACAAGCTGAAAATGTGGAGCGCATTTACACCATTTATGTAGTAGACACAACAGACAAGTTAGTTGGAACACTTTCACTCAAACGCATACTTTTTGCAAGTCCGAAAACACCGATTCGCGAACTCTATCAAGACAAGAATATTATTGCTGTTAAAACAAGCGACGACAATGAAAAAGTAGCACAGGTTATGCAAAAATATAACCTAGATGCCATTCCTGTAGTAGATTATCAGTATAAATTGGTGGGTCGAATTACGATTGATGATGTAGTCGATATAATACTTGAAGAAGCCGACAAAGATTTACAACTAATGTCGGGTATTTCTGAAAGAGTTGAATCTACCTCTAGTGTATGGCGCATGACACGAGCTCGCTTGCCTTGGCTAGTTATTGGAATGCTTGGCGGGGCATTAAGTGCGCAAGTAATATCCAATTTTGAAGGAAATATTACGCAATTACCAGCTTTGGCATTTTTTATTCCATTGATAACTGCAATGGGCGGAAATGTAGGGGTTCAATCGTCGGCAATTGTTGTTCAATCTCTTGCGCGTGGCGACGATCCTTTTGATAGTATTTTGCAAAAAGTTGGAAAAGAAGCTCTTGTAGGTTTAATAAATGGTTTGCTGTGTTCGATGCTTATTTTCTTGGGGTCACTTGCCTTGGGAACATTCACCTTAGGAATTGTTGTGAGCCTTTCTTTGTTAACTGTAATTGTCTTTGCAGCAGTTTTTGGAACCATGATTCCGTTAATCTTACACCGTTACAAAATAGATCCTGCACTTGCAACCGGCCCCTTCGTTACCACCTCAAACGACCTAGTTGGCTTGTTCATCTATTTTTCTATTGGCATACTTTTACTGAATTAAGAGACCGTTTTTTCAATTTTGTTGCTATATTTGTTTAATTCATAACTAACGTTTTTCTTTGCTACGTAATTTATCCTGTTTTCTGTTCGCTTTTATAACTTTCACCTTTGTTTTCGCTCAGGTGTCGGGCACTTCCAATACCACAAAAACAGTAGAAGAATTACGTCAGATTTTTAACCGAGAACAAAGCTTTAATCTTACTTTCAGTGGAACAAATCCGCAATTGCTGTTTGATCAAATCAAGAATCTGCGCGATACTAACTTTCAATCAGATTTCGATTACGGAAATTATTACGCCGCCCAGCGCGCTTATGCGAAACGTCAATTGGGTTTAAATTTACGTGCCGATGTAATGAATAACTCGCAAAGTGTTTTTACAGATATTGAAGACAATATATTGTTCCAAAGACGGTATCAGATTGGTTTTGAGTGGGATTTATTAAAAAACGGGTTTTCACAACGAAAAACGAATCTACAAACAATAGATTTGAACGAACAACTAACAACAATTCAGCAAAGTAATGCGGTGCCGCTGAAGTCGTCATTGCCAAGAACAGCATGTATTGCGTTTTTTAATCAGAAAAAAATTGACATTCTAGAGCAGCGTCAGAAAACACTTCAATCATATTTGCCGCTTCTAGAAAAATTGTTCTACGAAAAGCAAATAACACTAGAAGATTTATATGCTATTCAGTCTCGCTTAGTTGAAACTAAAGCAATGTTGGCTGTTTACAAGGAATACAATCAGAATTTGTATCCGTTTTACGAAAAATCTCTTTTTTCTTTCTCCGCTCCGCTTTTAGAAATAAATGACAGTGTTTATTTTTCAGCTCTTAACGCAAAAACTACGCAAGACACAAGTCAAACCAATAATTTACAACGCCAAATAAATGCTTCAGATAACAAATGGTTCAATGAACTTTCTTTGCGCACTTATTCCCGCTTGAATGTGTTTGATTTGTATTCTACCACCAATCCGTACCGCTCTTTTTTTTCCTTGGGATTGAATTTTTCCATGCCACTTCCGCTAAGTCACCACCAGAAAGCCGCCTTAGATTTTCAAAAGTGGCAAAAAGACCATCAACGCATTCTGCTTTCAACGAATGAAAGACGTTTAGAACAAACAAACAACTCCTACGAATACCGTTTTGGGCTCAAGAAAATGCTTATGCTCAAGGAGAAAGAAAAATTGGTTCGAGAAGGAATTCGAGTTGAGCGCACAAAAAGTCAGTTAGCCGAAAGTGATTTTAACCCAGTTCATGGACTAAAATTGATAGACGATTTAACTCAAATTCAAATTGAAGAAGTAGAGGTTCAGCAAATTTTGTATTTAAAATTGATTGACATTCATGAAAAAAACGCAAAAAATCTTCCCTCAGATTGGCTTATAAATTTAGATCAAACTAAATTCGATCAAAAAGCACTTATTTCCAGATCGGTATATGCGTGGAGCAAAACGTTCAGTGCCAATCCCGGAATTTTAATGGCTTTTGTAGAATACAATCGCTTCGGAAAAGTGTTTTTGGCAGTTAGTTCAGAAGATTCGCTTTTGTTAGCTAAAAACGAATTTGTTCGTTTGGCTTCCACAACTGATGTAGAAATAATTCCAATGGTTGGACAGAACAAATTATTAAGAAGCACCAATTTCACAGAAGATTTAAATAATTTACTGAAACCCTATGCTGGCTGGAACTGCTCAGAGTTGCATCTAGATTTAGAGCCGCACACGCAAGAAGAATGGAAAGTAGATGAAGCAACTTTTTTTAGTAATTATATCGAGAAATTAAAGCTGGCAAAGTCTGTGTGTGAAACAAAAGGATGGAAACTTTCAATTTCAATTCCGATTAGTTATGACAGTGCTCAAGTCGTTGAATGCCTTAAAATTGTAGACGAAATACATTTTATGTGTTACGAAAACGTAAAATATTCTTATCTTTCACGAAAATTAGCTGTTTTTAAAGACTTCAATTCACGTATTCATATTGCATTAAGAACCGAAGATTTTAAAGATAGATTTGAGTTAGAACAATTTATTACACTAATTTCAACTACTGATGGTTTTACGCAGTTTAACTATCACGATTTGAACCGATTAATTAAATGGGACATAGACCAGCTGAACAATGAAAAGCGTTAATTTTAAGCGAAAAGAGTCTGTAATTCGAAGCATTGAGTTAACGGAGCAAAAGCTGGCAAAACGTCCGTTTAATTGGGATCGTATAGTTTATTTTTTCATTTTGTTTCTCTTTTTGTTTATAGGCGGAAAGTATATGTTAACCAAATGGTTATATATTGAAGGAAATGGGCAAGTGCTGTTTGATTCAGTAGATATACGAAATACAAACGACTGTCGCATTATTCGGTTTTTTGTGGAAGAGGGTGATGAGGTAAAAAAAGGAGAGAAGTTGTTTTCATTTGCTTCTGCAGACGATAATGGAGGATATGGCGATCCAACTTCTGAGAAATTCCAACAATTAGCAGAAAAAAAATCTACCGGAGACATTTCATGGGCAGAACGTGAAATATTTATGGTTGAACAAAAATTGAAAATCAACGGCATACAACTCAATAGCAAACAAGGTATTCAAAAATCGTATAAAGGTGAGCTAGAACGCATTAAAAACGCTGTTGCTTTAGATGCAATGCCCAGTTACCGTCTCGATGATCAATTGGCTTTAATCACAAAATTAGATTTCGAAATTCAAAATTTGCAACAAGAACAAGGTGTTTTGCAAAGTGAAATTGCAATTCTTAGAGGAATGATGCGTGATTTAGGTGGAACAACTAAAAGAGCAACAGACAGACAGCGCATTTTTAATGGTAACGGAAACGGAAATGGCAACGCTGGGGGTTCACAAAACCCGAAGAATATTTTTTATTCTCCGCTAGATGGAACAGTTACAAATATGCTTAAAAAAGAATTCGAAGTTGCCCTAAAATCGGAAAGTATTTTGTCTTTACACAAACCAAAGAATGTGTATATAAAAGCATTTTTCCCGCAAGAAGATTTAAAATGGTTAGAAGAAGGTCAGCTTGTAAAACTAACTTTTCCGGACGGGAGTTCAAGTAAAGGAATGATTAAGCGATTTTATTTCGCAACCTATCGTTTGCCAGAAGAATTTCAAAAGAAATATGAACCTACTACACGCTCTTTGTCTGCAGATATTTATCCTGTAAATAGAGAAGATTTAAATAAATGGAAAGCGTATTGGAAAATGGGCGTTGAAATCAGTAAATACAAATATTAATGAGCGCAATTGCAATTAATAACGAAAACAGTACTATTGAATTTCAAGGATTCACTTACTTGTATATTTCTTCCAATCGCAAATTAAGAATTGATCGTTCAGCAGAGCACGCAGCAATTATTATTGAAGGTAAAGACATAGATTTTGTTCGCTTGGTAGTTAAACGTATTCGAAGTAGTTTTCAGTCAGGAATTTATTTAAAACCAATTTTATTACTGAACGGAAACTCGCATCGAGATACCTACATTCGGGAGTTAACAGACGGAATGATTTATTCCTTCGATCAACTCGAATTGGTGCAACAGCACGTGCATCAAATAAATGAAAAAATAAATGAAATTATGTTTATTCACTCACTCTCCATGGAAGCTCAGTTGCTAACAAAGCTACTTGCATACATGTATTCTCGCGGGTTAAGTGAATTAGAACCAATTCCTTCTATTCATTCGAACACAAATTATACTTTCCCTTTTTTAGCAGCCCATTTTGATTTTAAAGAAGAGTTTCAGATTTTTGAAATTTTAGAAATTGCGCGACAAGAAGCGCTTTTCGTTGCAGAGTTTTTCGACCGAACCTACCTCTGTTCTAACTGTAAATCTTCTCACTTAAGTATGCGGGAGGTTTGTCCAAAATGTAATTCATCAAACTCAGAAACTTTCGACATTGTTCATCATTTTCCTTGTGCGTATGTTGGTCCAATTTCAGATTTCGGGAACGAACTAGACGATCAATTGAGTTGTCCGAAGTGCTCCAAACGTTTGCGCCACATTGGTGTAGATTACGATAAGCCATCTGTTCTTCACCACTGTAAAAAATGCTTGAATACATATCAAGATTACTCAGTAAAAGCGCGTTGCATGAGTTGTTCGTATGACAACCCGGTTGAATCTTTAATTTCTGCAGAAATAAGCACTTATCGGATCACAAAGAAAGGCGAATATGCTGCAGTAAACGGATTTGTATCTACTCCCAAAGATATTGAGGAAATTATTGGAACAGTAAAATACGACACATTTAAAACAATGTGTAAATACGAAATTGAGCGTATTCGCCAAACAGATGGCAGTTCAAATATTGTGGGAATTAATATTGTGAATTCAAGCAGAGTGTACTCTAAAATTGGAACCAAAGCTCAACAAGAATTATTGCGTGATATAGTTGCCTCAGTTCGTGCTTCAATTCGCTCTTCTGATATGATTGCTTTTCATTCTTCTTCCATAATTTTGATTTCATTGAATGAAATTCCAACAAAAATAGCAGAACGTTTAACGCAAGATATTATAAAAATTCTTTCTACACTTTTAGATAATAATTTTAAAGATTTCAACGTAGAATTGATTTCAGCAGTTAGAAAGTTGAATTATCATTTAACAGCTGATTTACAAATAGATCAAATGCTCAATGCCTTTGCGGAATGAATTCGTTTGATGATTTCATTTCATTTCTCACCTCAATGGGATTTGAAAGATTCATTCGTATTTTTTGGTTTTTCGTCTTTTTTGAATTGATGCGCTATGTGGTTGTTGATTTAATTGCATTATTATCTAATCAGCTAAAACAACTTTTAACGAAGAAGAAACGTGAAGAAGCAGTTCATCGATTAAATGTTGAAAGACCACTTGTTTCAGTTATTATTCCGGGAAAAAACGAAGGAAAACACATCTATAAACTGGTAAAATCGCTTAGCGAACAAACTTACAAGAACATTGAAATTATTGTAGTAGATGACGGAAGTAACGACGATACACACATTATTGGACGTGATTTAGAAAAACATGGATTTATAGATAAATTTGTGCGCAACAATATACGTGGTGGAAAAGCGTCAGCCGCAAACACTGCGCTTCGGTTTACAAACGGAAAAATTATTGTGCATTTAGATGCAGATTGTAGTTTTGATTCTGATGCGATAGAACAAATTTTATTGCCTTTTTATATAGATAAAAATGTAGGAGCTGTTGGAGGAAACGTAATGATCCGCAATTACCGAAAATCTGTTGCGTCTACCTTGCAAGCTATCGAATATTTCGATACTATTTCGATTGGTCGGGTTGTAACAAGTCATTTAGGAATTTACAGAATTATCTCTGGTGCTTTTGGAGCGTTTCGCGCAGATGCACTAGATAAAATTCAGGGCTGGGATATTGGGCCGGGTTTAGATGGCGATATTTCTGTTAAAATGCGTAAAATTGGTTTCAAAGTTAAGTTTGCTCAACAAGCAGTTTGCTTAACAAACGGACCAGATACATTCAAAAAACTAACCAAACAACGCCTTCGTTGGGATAAAAGTTTAATTCGCTTTCGAATCCGTAAACACCGAGATGTTTTTATTCCAAATCAAGGTTTTAGCTTATCTAATTTCTTTTCATTTAGTGAAAATATTATCTACAATTTAATCTTGAATTTAAAATGGTATATTTATTTCTTTGATATGGCAACCAATTTTCCAAGTCAATTGGGTTACATTATTTTAACTAACTTTTTTCTATACACTTCAACTAACATGATAAAGTTTGTCTTATTTTCTCTATTTCGGCCAAAACGAGAACCTATCTCTTACTTTATTCCATATATTCCGCTCATGGTTATTTATTTCGGGTATTACTTACGCGTAGTTCGAACCATTGCTTACATTCAAGAATTATTTTTTAAACTCTCTTACAACGATCCATGGAATCCAAAAAAAACATCTGTCCACGCAAAAGAATTGGGCTTGTAGCCTCAGTTTTATTTTGCTTGCTGTGTTTTAATGTTAATTCGCAGTTGGTAATTAATGAAGTTGTTGCTCGAAATGGAGGCTTGTATTACGACGATGATTTAGATTGTTCTTCTATCATTGAATTGTATAACACTTCCCCTAATCCGGTTCAATTAGAAGATTATTACTTGTCTGATAGAACCAATGATTTAAAAAAGTGGCGCTTTCCCAATGATTTGTTGTTTCCAAATCAGCGAACAATTGTTTACTTAAGTAACAAAGACCGCTTAACGCCCATGCACGCTAATTTTTCTTTAAGTATTGATGAAAATATTTACCTTTCTTTAAAATCTGGACAAGAAGCCATTTTAGTAGATTCACTTCAATCTATTTCTTACCCTTACAACGCATCTATTGCCCGTTTTCCAGATGGAATTGGAAACTACCAGTTTTCTAAATCTACAATTGATTCAACTAATATATTAGGTGAAATTAGTTTGGTTCTAAGTCCAACAGTTTCACTTTTGTCGGGCGTTTCTACCATTGGTTCTGTTTTTACAGTTGTTGGAAGTGCTACTTTAACAAGCACAAATGGCTTAGAACCAATTGTTAGCGGAGTAAGCGGTAGTAATTTTAATGTAATTGACCCAAGTCTTTCTCCGCTTCGTTTTGGAATCATTCCAACCAATCCTTCTTTAACTTACCCTGTTCAAGAATATTCTGAATCAAGAGCAAACGACAGAGGTTGGCTTCCTCCAACTCCAAATCAAGACCGAATTTCTCTAATTAGAGCGCAAGCTTTTTCTCCGTTAGGACTTGCTAGTGAAGAAATTGTGCGGAGTGTGTTCACATCACCTCCCACTTTTGGGTTGCCCATTATTTCAATTACTACTGATAGCATTGGTTTTTTTGATAATCAAACCGGAATTTCTGTTTATGGAAATGCATTTGAGGGGAATTATAATTTAAGAGGGCGGTTTTCTGAGCGATTAGTTTTTATTCATGTATTTGATTCAGTTGGTAATTTGACATTTGAAACAAGTGCCGGAGCGCGAATTAAAGGAGATGGATCGCGTCATTCAGCTATGAAAAGTTTGCGTTTTACTCAGCGCGACATTTACCCAGGTATAATGGGCAACGATTCCGTTTTTTTGTCAAATTATTCGTTAATGCGTTCTGCCGGTCACCGTCCAGATTGCTTCGGACGAGATTATTTATCGCATAAATTCGTTGAAAAATTATCCTTTTTGAAAGCAAAACCAAAATACCATGCTGCTTTTTTAAATGGAGAGTTTTGGGGTTTGTATGATTTGCGCCAAAATTTAGACGAAAAATACATTTCATTTTTATTTAATTTACCTAAAGATCAGGTTGCAATTGCAGATCATACGTATACAATTACTTCGGAAAGCAGATTAAATTCTCCAGAATTTTCAGATCTCACACTTTTTGCAGAGGGAAACGACTTAAACGCGCCTGAAAATTTTGCATACATGCAACAAAAGTTAGATTTTGAAGATTTCATTCAAGTGAATTGCACACAGATATTTTTAGGCAATGGCGATTTTCCGCGCACAAATAATGCGTGGTTCAATGTTCAAAATGGTACAACTTCCAGTAAGTGGAAAAATATTTTCTTCGATTTAGATGGGGGTTTTGGAGGAGATTGCGATACTATTCTACGCACCTTCAATACTTTGAATTATTACCTGCAAACAACATCTGGAAATTGGATAAAATCTACACGTTTACTTCGAAACTTACTTAACAACCCGAAGTTTGTGACAGATTTTTCGAATACAATGGCCGATTTGATGAATTCGAGTTTCCTCCCCAATGTTTTACTTCCAAAATATGCAGATTTTAATAATGAAATTGAACCGAATCGCTTGTTACAAGTTGAAAGGTGGGGATATCCTTCTAACTCTGAAACTTTAATTGATCGGTATTCGGAAGTGCCATCGCTTCAAAAATGGGATGTATTAAACACAGCGCTTGTTAATTATTTTTCTTCCCGTCAGCGTTTGGTTTACCGCCATTTCATGAACCGCTTTTTGTTTGAAGATACCGCTCGAATTTCTCTAGATGTTTCCAATTCAAGTGCAGGTTTTATAGGAATCAATTCCCTTTTTCTATCTCCAGAAACGGAAGGGTTTAGTTCTTATCCATGGAATGGATTGTATTTTAAAGGTGTTTCGATTTCTCTAACTGCTTATGCCAAGCGCGGTTTTAAGTTTGATTCATGGTTAAATGGAAACACAAACCCAACAATTGAAATTGGATTATTAAGCGACTCCAATTTTACGGCTAACTTCAGTTCAGATCCATTATTTAAAGAACCGAATATTAATGAAGTTTTAACTCTTAATAGTGCGAATGAAAGTGACGAATATGCACAGTTCAATGCCTGGATTGAATTGTATAATCCAAACGCGTTTCCAATTTCTTTAGAAGGATACTATTTAACAGATGATGTTTCTAATCTTGTAAAGTTTCCTTTAAAAGCAGTGAACGAGCACCGAATTTTAGCAAACGACTACGCTCTATTTTATGCTTCTAATATTTTAAGTAGAGGAATGGATCACACGAATTTTTTGGCAGAAACAAATACAACTATTTATTTAGTTTCTACTGATGGGTCAACAATTCTCCAACAGTTAACAATTCCTTCATTGGCTGAAAACTTCTCTTACGGAAGTTCGCCAAATGGAAGTTTGACATATGCAGAATTCTCAGATCCAACACCTCTTTTAAACAATGATTTTTCAGCTATTGAACAAAAAGAAGAGCAGAAAAAAACATTCTCAGTTTTCCCAAATCCAACTGAAAATTTAGTTGAAATTTCTCCTGCAGGAAACTACAAAGTTTTCGATTTGAAAGGCAATAAATTAATTGAATTAACAAATTCCTCAACACTAAATTTGACTTTTCTTTCAAAAGGAATTTATGTCATAAAAAACGAGCGCGGTGTTTGCCAACGCTTGGTGAAGATTTGAAATAATTTGTTTTTTAGTTGAAAAATTATTCACCGAAACTAGTTTTAAAATCGAATTAAACGAACAAGCGAACAATCAAGTTTTAAAAAGTATATTCCAGAACTCAGTTTTGATAAATCGATAACAAACGAGTTTTCAGTTGATTCATTTTGCACATTTAATTCAAATTTTCTTCCGGAAGCATCCATCAGCTCATAGAAATGTGTACTTGTAATTCCTGATACACGGTATTTGTTTTCACCCAAATAGCTCAATTTAACTTCGTTTTGAAAAGAATTTATATTTAAGTTGTTAATTGTTATTGTTTGGTAGGTGGTATCGTTTCCACACGGACTTTCTGCAATTAGTTGCACATTAAAATTTCCTATATTTGAATACGAATGTGAGGGGTTTTCATCTGTTGACGTGTTTCCATCGCCAAAATTCCAGAAATAACTTAAGGCTCTCCAACTTTGGTTGTTAAATTCCACCTCGTTTGTTGTGTTTGTGTAGGAAAAATCAGCGATAGAAAGTTCTTCAGTTGAACGTAGGTGCCATGTTTCTAAACTATCTATTATTGTTATTTCTGCTGCCACTTGTAGCTGAGCAGCAACTGTTGCGCTTAAGCCTGCTGTGTATGTAGCGCCAACAGGAGATTTTCTAAACAACGAAGCATAAAAACCACATGCGGCAAGATAGGTTCCTTCTAAACTAGGATGTGAACCGTCACCAGAATAAAGATTTATTGTAGGGTAATTGTCGCGTACATATTTCCAAGCAACACCAATTGGGGCAACAGAAGCTTCAGCTGAATCGCTAATTCTTAGATATGCATTTCTCAAACGCAGATTCATTTTGTCAAAAGTATTGATGGAATCCCATTGTGGATCACCGTTCTGTCGGCCCCAAGTCATGAAATACATTACTTGCGAACAAAAATTGTTAGCATAAACTGTGTCAGCTAATTTAACTGCCGGAGGAACCGTAACCATATTTACTTCATCTGTTTGGAAAGAGGGCTCTTGACTTTGACCTTGTAGTACAACATAATCCCAGGCTTGTGACTGAATTTTTGTGTGAGTTAAAGGGTCGTCTAAGTGATATTGAAAAATATATCCGCCATTTGTTTTTGAATCTATGCTTGCGTTGTCTCCCAAAGATTGAGTTAAATTAAGAAATACGTTTGGTAAATTATTTACATATGTATAACTGTTTCCAATAAAGAGAACAGACAAACTGTCTTGTGCAGAAGTGATTGTTGTTGAAAGTAGAAAACCAACAATAAGTGATTTAAAAGATAGGGTCATTTTTATAATTTAATATAATAACTCGTAATCGGTGCTTTAGGTTGCTTTAATCTTTGTTGAAATCTAAATTTTAACAAATTGAATTTTTATGTAAAACTTTGGATGATTACTTTCCAATACAAAACTTACTAAAAATATTCGCCAATAAATCGTCTTCAGATATCTGCCCAGTTATGGTTCCGAGTGAATGCATGGCTTGGCGAATGTCCATGGCAACAAAATCTGCGCTAAGATTTGTTTCAAGTCCGAACAGTGCTTGATTAAGCGAGTGCTCTGTTTTTTGCAAGGCATCTAGGTGACGAACATTGGTAACAATTGTTTCTTGTCCAGTTTGAAAATCTTGTAGAGTAGCTATTTTCAGCCAATCTATTAAATCATCTATTCCATTACCTGTTTTAGCCGAAAGCGAAATCATTGGAACGGAATAGGGCCAAACTTCAGTTGCTTTAGAAGTTCGCATATCTGCTTTGTTTCCTATAACTAAAAAGCGATTTGCAGGAAATTCTAATTGAAGTTTTTCTGTCCATTTTGCCGCATCGAAAGTGCTCATAGAATCATGTCCTTCTTTAATTGAATTCTCTTCAGAAAAGTCTGAAAGCACTAAAACTATTTTTGCTTGTTTTATTTTTGCAAAAGACCGTTCAATTCCAATTGCTTCAATTTCTTCCGCATTTTCTCGAATTCCTGCAGTATCAATTAAACGGAAAAGAATTCCGTCTATATTCAGTGTTTCTTCAATTACATCGCGTGTTGTGCCAGCAATCTTGCTAACAATTGCTCGCTCTTCGCCCAATAATTGATTCAATAGAGTGCTTTTACCTGTATTTGGAGCCCCAACAATTGCAACAGGCACTCCGTTTTTGAGAACGTTGCCTAAATCAAAAGATTGAATTAGTCTACGAATGTATTTTAATACTTCATTTACTAATACAAGAAGTTCTTTTCTGTCTGCAAACTCAACGTCTTCCTCTGCAAAATCGAGTTCCAATTCTACTAAAGAGGCAAAATGGATTAATTTTTCGCGTAAATCTTTTAATTCAGATGAAAAACCTCCGCGCATTTGGTTCATCGCAATTTCATGAGCTTTAGATGATTCGGAAGAAATTAGGTCGGCAACTGCTTCTGCCTGAGATAAATCCAATTTCCCATTCAAAAAAGCACGCATCGTAAATTCACCTGGTTCAGCACTTCTGCATCCTTTTTGAAGAAGTAGTTTAAGAATTTCTTTTTGAATGTATACAGAACCATGACAAGCAATTTCGGCGGTTTTTTCGCCAGTAAAACTCTTGTTTTCATCGAAAAGAGTAACTACAACTTCGTCTAAAATGGTCTCGTTTTCTCTGCGAATGCGCGTAAAATGGGCAGAATGAGAATTTTCGTTATGGAAGTCTTTCTTTCCTAAGAGTGAAACGAACTCAAAAGCTCTTGATCCGGAGATGCGAATTAGCGCAATTGCGCCCATTCCGGGAGCGGTTGAAAGCGCACAAATGGTATCAGTGAAATACATGGGTCAAAAATACGCAATCTCAAATTGGCTTTCTTTATCTTGTTTAAATTAGTTGAAGAACCAATTAAAATTTGATAAATGTAAAATAGCTTGTTTTACTATTTGACTAGGATGGTTTGAAGCTCAATATAATCCGTCATTTTCAACTATTTAATATACTTTAAAACCTGCTTTGTTAACGAAATGTTAACCATAATTTTTGTTTGAAAAAATGAACTAGTTTAATTTGGCTTAGAAATTTTACAAAATTATGAAAAATAAATTTTCGGCTTTATTTATTGTAGCATCTTTTTATGGTTTTGCTCAATCTCCAGGTGGAGTTTCTGCCGGGCTTCAAACATGGTTACGTGCAGATATTGGAACAACGGGTAACCCAGTTTCGGCTTGGACAAATCAGGCTCCAGGTACTGCAACAAATATTCAAGGATTACCCTCAAGAAATACTGCAAGTACATCTTATAATTACAATCCGTTTATTGATTTCTTAGCACCTGCTTTCACACTTCCAAATGCAGTTCACCCGCAACGTCAGTGTATACTTCTTAATGGCTTTACAGATATCAACGGAATTAATTATTCTGCACTTTTTTTTACTTTCCATCAAACAGATTTAACGCGCGAATATACCCATTTAGCTACTGTTAGCGGGATTACAGGTTCAGCTCCAGCAAATGGCACTTTATCAGGAGACGGACCAGGGGTTTCAATAGTTAATTGGGGAGTATACGACCCTGCAGATTTTGGAGCAGGTGCCCCAGCATCAACATGGCAACGAAATGGTACAAATATTCCTTTTGGTTCAAATCATTTAAATCAAAAACATATTCTGTCTGCTGTTTCACAAACTGGCGGAACAACAACTTTAAATGCGTTTTTAGGGGGGCAAAATGACAATGGGGGTGGATTTAACGCTCATCCCAGAGATTGGCGTGGACCGGCGGCAGAAATAATTGGTTATACCTCAGCGCTAACTGCCATCGAACGCCGAAGAATTCATTCTTACCTTGCAATTAAATACGGAGAAACACTTCCCACTAATTATTTAAGCACAAGTGGCACTGCTATTTATACAACAACTACGCCTTACATAAATAATATTATTGGAATTGGTAGAGACGATGTTGAATTACTCAATCAAAAGCAATCACATTACAACAATGATCAGGTTCGAATTTATTTGAACACTTTAGCTGCCACTAACGTTGCGAATGTAGGTGTTTTTTCAACTAATATTTCGTATGTATTAATGGGAGATAACAACGGAGCTCATTGTGCAACAGCTGCCTCGAATAGCGAAATTCCTACTGGACTTACTAATTGTGCGCTTTATTCACGTTTAGAAAAAGAGTGGAAAGTAACACGAACAAATAACGCTTCAACTTATAACATGGATGTTCGATTAGCTGGTTGCGGAGCTCCTGGAAGCGTGAATGTTGCAGATTTGCGTTTATTAGTAGACAATGATGGAGACTTTGGAAATGGTGGAACACAGTGTTATTATATTGGCGATGGAACTGGAATTAGTTTTTCTTACACAAATCCGGTAATTACTGTTTCAGGAATTTCTACTACACATATTCCTGACAATGGTTCGCGGTTTGTTACAATTGCTTCTGTTAATCAAATCACTCCACTTCCTGTTGAATTGACCTATTTCAAAGCTAAACTGAACTCAGAAAACACACAAGTAGATTTAACTTGGCAAACAGAAAGAGAATTGATTTCAAGAAATTTTAGTGTCGAAAAAAGCACAGATTATTTAAATTGGGAAAAAATTATAGACATATCTGCAGCAATAAATTCTGAGATTCCTTTGAATTATTCAGATGTAGATCCTTTTCCGTCAATTGGAATGAATTATTACAAACTAACTCTTTTCGATCAAAATGGAGATATAAGTTTCTCTGAAATAAAAGCTGTAACGCTAGAAATAGGGAATGAATTAATTGCCTACCCTAATCCAACGAATGGAAGTTTCTCTATTGTTGGTTCGAATTTAGATGATTCGCAATTCAATTTAGTTGATGCACTTGGAAAAAATGTGCTGTTTCAGTATGAAATTGTTTCTTCATCTCATGCAGAATTTAATATGGGAAATATTTCTTCAGGGGCATATTTTTTATACATAAAGAACAATATGGAAGTAAAAGTTTTAAAAATTCAGCGGAATTAATAAGTTAAGAGAGTTTAAAATACTAAAACAAGAACTTTTCACATTCTTTCGTATCAGAAAGTAGAAAGTTAAAATAAAAAAAATTCTAAATTTAGTTGACTAAAACGTTAAACTAAATTTTTATGTAATTTAGTGAAAATTAAGTTGATACAAATTGATCAAATCATGGAAAAAAGATTTTTCACTTTCGTTGTGTTTTTATTTTTCTTTTTGGGAAATCTGTTTTCTCAATGCACTATAAATTTAGGAACAGATTTTGGACTTTGTCCTGGTCAAACGCACACCTTTAATTTGCCTGTCGGAAATACCTATCTCTGGGACAACCTTTCTGTGAACCCAAACCGAACTGTCAATTCTGCAGGAACTTATTTTGTTTCTTCTACAAATTTAGGAGCTAATTTAATTGTTAATGGCGATTTTGAAATGGGAAACACCAACTTTACCACACAATATTCAGTTGGTTTGGGTGGTGTTTGGGGTTTACTTTCAAACGAGGGAGAATATGCAATTGTTTCTTCGCCCAATTTGGCACACAATAATTTTAGTTTTTGCAACGACCATACTGCAGCACCAGGAGTAAACCAATTGGTAGTTAATGGTTCTGGAGTACCAGGAACAAATGTTTGGTGCCAGAACGTAAATGTCACGCCAAATACTAATTATCAGTTTGGGGCTTGGGCAAGTAATGCTTTAAACGACCCCAATGTTGCTATTTTACAGTTTAACATCAACAATCTTCAAGTTGGAGCTAATTTTAACACGAGTACAATTGGCTGTAATTGGCAACAATTTTTCACTACTTGGAATTCAGGATTAAACAATACCGCTAATATTTGTATCACCAATCAGAATAACACCGTAGGTGGAAATGATTTTAGTTTAGACGATATTACCTTCAGACCTGTATGTATTGATAGAGATACAATTACAGTGAGTGCGCTTCCAGTTCCTATTGTTAATTTAGGAGCTGACCAAGCAATTTGTGAAACGAATTCAATTAATTTAGATGCTGCAAATTTGGGGAGTAATTTTTTGTGGAATACCGGATCTAACACTCAACAACTGACTGTAAATACTTCAGGAAATTATTCGGTTTCTGTTACAAATAGTGCTGGATGTTCTAGTTCAGACAATGTAAACATAAGTGTTGAATTAATTAAAAATGCAGGAAACGATTCACTTTCGGTGAATTGTGCAACACAAAATGTGGTAGATTTGAATACAATATTGAGCACTGGAACAGATGTTGGAGGAACTTGGACAGTTGGTTCACTTCCACTTCCAAATTTGACCAATTCACTTGTAAACTTAAACGGACTTGATGGAACGTATACGATTAATTACATTGTAAACGGAATCAATTGTCCGTCAGATACTTCTCTGCAAACATTAATCGTAAATTCTCAACCCATAGCAGCGAATAATTTTTCACAAAGTTTGTGTAGTACAGGTTTAAACTTCGATTTATCACCCTTTTTAAACCACCCAAACAATCCCAATGGTGGAGCTTGGTCTTTTCCGGTTTCTTTTCCTGCAAATGGCCTAAACTTAAATGAAATAGTTCCTACTTTAATTCCGAGTGGAAACTACGTTTTGGAATTTATCCTAGCGTCAGATTCAATGTGTGTTGAAGCTGTTTCTATGCTCGACTTGAGAATTATTGCAACTCCTGAAGTTGTATTTGTTCCGAGTATACAAAATGGCTGTCAGCCAGTTGAAGTTAATTTTGTCAATCAATCTGTAACTGCTGGATCAAGTGTTTTTGAATGGAATTTTGGAGATGGAACAACTTCAACTTCTTCCTCAAATCAAGCACACACATATCCGAATGCAGGTGTTTACACAGTTAGCTTAACTGTTGTAACAGAAAACTTGTGTTCTTCTACCTACAATTTACCACAACCAATTGAAGTTTTTCCATTGCCAATTGCGAGTTTTGACGTAAATCCGCAACAAGTTTTTTCGATAGATCCAACAATAAATTTGGTAAACACAAGTTCTCCGCACCAATTCAGAAATTGGTATTTAAGCGACGGATTTAGTTCTACTTCTGAAAATGTTAGCCATCAGCTTCCGTTAGGAATTGGCGGAAATTATTTAATAGAACTCATTATTACTACAAGTGAAGGATGTAGCGATTCTACTTTAAAAATTGTTGTTGTAAAAGATCAATTGCTTGTTTACGTTCCGAATTGTTTCACACCAGATGGAGATGAGTTTAATAACACTTTTTTTCCGGTCATAAGTGCAGGTGTTAACGAAGATAACTTTTCATTTTTGATTTTTAACAGGTGGGGCGAACTTATTTTTGAAAGTAAAAATATGCGAATAGGTTGGGATGGTACTTACATGAATAAGTTGGTAGAAAACGGAACCTACACCTGGTTGTTAGAATATTCATTGGAAGAGAATGATGGCCGTGAAAAGTTAAGTGGTCATTTTAGTTTGTTGCGTTAAACTTTTTATTTCTTAAATTAGAACCATGAAAAAAACAGCTTGTTTATTGATTCTCTTTCTATTACCAGCTATTTGTATTTCTCAACTTGAATTCAAAAAGAAAAACAACTTATTTCTTGAAGTGGCAGGAAGCGGCGGACTTGGTTCTATTAACTATGAAAGGCTCTTCAAATCAAAAAACAAGATAGATTTTACTTGGAGGGCGGGATTAAGTTTTGCTCCCGTAGATAAAAACAATGGAACAGGAATTGTTTTTCCACTAATGATGAATGGCTTGCTTGGCAAAACTGCGCACAAATTAGAATTAGGTTTAGGTCAGGGCATCACACTAACAACAAAAGGAAGTTTTTTTGCGCTAACAACTGCAGCAATTGGTTATCGGTTTCAAGCACCATCTAAAAATCTGTTTTACAGAATTACGTATACTCCTTTAATTTCTTATCTCGTGAATTTTCAAGTTCAACATTGGGGGGGAATAAGTATCGGTTATTCATTTAATAAAGCAAAGAAATGAAAAGATTAATTTTTATATGCATTTTACTTGTGAGCTTTGCATGTAACAAGAAAAAAATATTTGAAGGACCAAACTTTTACGCCGACGACTTTGAACAGTATGAGTCAATAGATGATTTAATTCTTATGGGCGAAAATCAAGACAAGTTTTGGTCTTTTAATCAAATAACAAAACCAGAAAATACCGTTTCTTTAGATTCAGTTAATGTGCACTCAGGCAACAAGTCAATCAAATTTACTGCTGCAAAAACGGATGATAGTGGAGCTTCAAAAGCCAGTATCGCAAAACAACACATGGCTTTTTGGGAGGGAGAAACTATTCGTGCTACGGCATGGTATTACATTGAAGGAGAAAACAAATTAGATTGGTTGTTTTTATTAGATTTAGAAGAAAAAACAGCTGTTGGTGCCGGACCAGGAATGCGATTAACCTTAGTTAATAATCAATTAAGAGTAGAATATAAATTCAATGAAAAAGACATCCTTCAAACAGTCAGTGAAGCAAAAAACTTTCCTAGAAACCAGTGGGTTGAACTTGTTTGGGAAGTAAAACTTTCACGTAAAAACAAAGGCGAAGTTAGGCTTTGGCAGAACGGAGAATTAATATTAGAGACTAAAAATAACACAACGCTGCCAAAAGATATTTTGTATTTTCAACAAGGAACAAAAGGTGTATATAGCAATGTTGAAGTTGGAATAACCGCAAATTCGCGCGATGAAATTGTTACCCTTTGGGTAGACGATGTAAAATTTGAAAAAGTAAACTAGTTATTGAAAATAAATCAAACCTCAAAACAATCTAATCATGAAAAAAATAATTTCCCTTTTTTCTTCGCTGTTATTTAGTTGCCTTCTTTTTGCGCAATCTCAGGAACAAAATAAAAATAGTGATCTGTACAAAAATGCGCCAGAATGGGCAAAATTAATGTATTCTCAAAATCCGAATGTGAACGAAGTAGATCGTTTATATGCAAACTATTATCAAATTGAAAAGTACACGAAATCTTATCACACACAATATTATAAACGTTGGAGAAGAGCAATTAATCCGTTTTTAAACGACTTAGGTTATTTTGACAGTATCAAGAAAGTTACTGCAGCAAAATTTATTGATAGTTTGCAAGCTCATCAAGTGAATAGCACTGTGAAAAGTGGAAATAACTGGACAGCTATGGGGCCTTTTAAAAGTTTTCAACCAGGAGGATTAATAAAAAGCGGTAGACAAGCAAATATTTATACAATTGCAAGATGCGAAGCAGTTCCAAATGTAATGTATTGTGGAACTGAACCCGGGGAAGTTTATAGAAGTTCCGACAGTGGAAATACTTGGACAAATGTGTCATTAACGCTCATAACAGCTTACACACCTGATGCAGTTACAGCAAATGCAGGAATTCACGCAATGGCTGTGCACCCAACTAATCCTGATATTGTTTACATCGGTTCGGCTTCCGAAGTTTTTAAAACAATTAATGGTGGATTAACTTGGACCGTTGTTTTTGACAGCCAAGTTCCTTTAAATGGATATCTCGAAAATCCGGCAGAATTGCACATAATTGCTGATAACCCGGAAATTGTTTTAGTTGCGGGTAAAGAAGGAATTTACCGAACGATTGATGGAGGGGCCAATTGGGTTCAAGTTTTAACAAACCCTTCTTTTGATATAAAAGCAAAAATTGGAAATCCAAACGTATTGTTTACAGTTAGAAAAAACAACGCAACAAATACCCATCAGTTTCTAATTTCTTCTGATGCAGGAATTACATGGATACCGCAAGCTACTGGTTGGTATACCTCAACAGACCCAGCACGAACTGTTGAAGGAGCGAGAATTGCGGTGAGCGAAGCAGATAATAACCGCGTTTATGCATTTTTGATTGGCGATTCTAAGTCGGGCGACGACGGTTGCGTAGGTATTTATCGAAGTAACGATGGAGGACTTTCATGGGTAAACACAATGGGATATGACGGTGCTCCATATTCAAATCCAACTCATCCAAACTTAATTTCAAACGATGCAGGAACGTATAATCAAGGTTTCTACAATTGTGCTATAATGGCTTCAAATACAAACCCAGATCAAATTTTAGTGGGAGGAATTGGCATGTGGCGTTCGATTGATGGTGGACAAACTTTTGAATGCACCTATAATTATGGATGTGGTTCTTTTAATCCGATGCACGTTGATATGCAAGATTTTAGGGCTTTTGGAAATGAATATTGGGCTTCAACAGACGGCGGAATGTACAAATCGCTCGATTTTTTTGCTACGCAACCAGAGTTTAAAATGGACGGAGTTCGCGCAACAGATTTTTGGGGATTTGGCTCTGGTTGGAACAACGATTTATTAGTTGGAGGAACGTTTCACAACGGAACCGATGTCTTTTATGAAGGTTTCGCAAGCGGAGAGTTTTTAGATTTAGACACTGGAGAACCTGCATCAGGATATGTTTATCCGGGTAATCAATTGCGAATTTATGATGCATATGGTGGAAGTAAAATTATACCGCAAAGTTTTACAGGGGCTATATTAGACGCACCATTCGAAGCAACAATAAATGAAGATGCTTGGTTTGCAGAGTCTTCTGAAATGGAATTCCACCCAAGCTGTTACAACCATGTTTACAAAGGATTTCAAAATAAATTATTCAAAAGTTTAGATGGTGGAGCTAGTTTTTCACTGGTTTTCACAGCTAGTTCAACCACAAAAGTGCTTGGAATTGAAATATCTAGAACAAATACCAATACAATGTATATTGTTATTCGACCTAATTCAGGAAGTGCTTACTTGGTTAAAACAACAGATGATTGGGCATCAAACTCAACAATTTCTATTCCAGCAGGAAGTAATAATTTGGCGCTTATTGGTTTAGATCCTGAAAATGACCAGGTAATCAATTTGGCATATCCACGTGGAAATGATGGCTTTAAAATGTTTAAATCTTTAAATGGCGGAGCAACTTGGACCAATCAAACTTCGAGTGAGTTAAATGCGCAAAACATTCAAGCAATGACTTGTGTAGGTGGAACCGATGGAGGTGTTTATGTTGCAACTAATGTTAGCTGTTATTATAAAAACAATTCTATGCCAAATTGGGTAATAGATAATGTAGATTTGCCAAGTGCGATTGGCGCAACAGGAATTCGACCATTTTATAGAGACGGTAAACTTCGTATGGCTAGCTTTGGAAAAGGAATCTGGGAAAGTGAATTGTATGAAACACCAGTTCGACCTGTTGCTAAAATTATGGTCGATAAATTAACCGCAGATCAGGCTTGTAACAATGTTTTTTATTTTGATGATTATTCCATGTTGAACCACACAAATGCAACTTGGGCGTGGACGTTTCAAAACGCAAACATAGCAACTTCTTCCATTCGAAATCCGCAAGTTTCTTTTAATTCTATTGGAACGCATAGGGCAACTTTAACAGTTACAGATGCAAACGGAGTTTCCTCTAGCGATACGCTTTTTGTTTCTACAAGCAATTTACTTTACGCGAATATTCAACAAGATTTCGAATTAAATTTAACAAACCCAGGTTGGTTTCAAGAATCGAACGGAGGTTGTTCTTGGGAATATTCCGATTTAGTGGGTGGTTTTGGACAAAGTACGAATTGTATGTTCGTGAATAATTTTTCAATTAGTTCTCCAGGTACATATGCCGACATGATTGTGCCTATTAATATGACTGGCGTAACTCTTGAAAACGCAATGCTTTCTTTTGATGTTGCTTTTTCAATGTATGCAACTAATTATGCAGATAGTTTGCAGGTTCTAGTTTCCACAGATTGTGGTGTAAACTATACTGTTTTATATAACAAAGGAGGTTCAAGTTTGGCAACTACGGCTTCAACGCAGAACGAATTCTTCCCAACTGCATCTGAATGGCGAAAAGATTCTGTTGATTTGTCGGCCTACATCGGAAATCCGAACGTGTATATCAACTTTAGAAACATCAATGAATATGGTCAAAATTTATTTGTAGATAATATAAACCTCGTAGGAAACGATCTAAAAGTAAGTGATTTTAGTTTGAGCAATCCGTTTGTTTATCCGAATCCTGTTTCAAATGAGGGAAAAATTCAGGTGAATGGACCAGACAATTCAGAAATTATTTTTAATCTATTTAATTCCGAAGGAAAAGTTGTGGCTAAAATAATGACGGAATTTAATTCTGAAATTCCACTCAATAAATACAATCTAAATCAGGGAACTTATTTTTATAAAATTGTTTCGAAAGAGCATATTTATCACGGAAAAATAATTGTTGCAGAACGAAAATAGGTATTCATGAGTAGGTATTTATTGATTTTTTGTGTTTTAATTTTCGTTTTTAAATTTTCGTTTGCATTAAACAATTCTGATACTAAACGCGCTTCATTAAATGGCTCAATTAATTCGCTTTTAAAATCGAATAAAGCTGAGAAAATTAAAAGCTACACCCTAATTGCTGGAAATTTAATTAACAAAAAAGAATATAAAAAAGCATTAAGTTATTTAATTAAAGCGAAGAATTTAAATCCGGAAGATTCTGTGCATTTGAGACATTATAATATGGAGTTTGGTCGACTTTTCGCTGAAATTGGAGCCTATCAAACAGCTATTGATTATGAATTAAAAATTTATAGATCTGCTACAAAAGCGAATGATAAATTTTTCCCCGTTTCTTCTATTGCAATTTTATATTTGAAATTAAATCAGGCAGATAGTAGCTTGTTTTATTATAAAATTTTATATGAAAAAGTAGCCATTCCGATGGGCGATTTTATGGCCGAATCATCCGCATTGAACAATCAAGGATGTGCCTTACTCTCGCTCAAAAGATATAAAGAAGCATTGGCAATATTTGAACATGCAATTTCCATTTATGAATCAAACAAACATAAAAAAAGTAAGTATTTTAATGATCAAATTAAGAGTTTTTATTTTGAATTAATTGAAAACAGAGGAAGAAGCCTCTATTATCTTAAAAATTATAAGGAAGCAATTCGTTTTTTAGAATTATCGACCGTTGTAATTAGACCTGAGCTTGTTTCTGAAAACAATCATATTTTGGTTCTTTCATATTTAAATATTGGCGAAGTCGAAAAGGCAGAAAAGCTTGTCAATCTTCTAAAAGCGAAATCTGATAAAAATGACATTCGGATTCAAAAAAAACTGCACGAAATTCTTTGTGATTATTACATTAAACGGAAATTTTTTGGTTTAATAGAGAAAGAATTGCTTCAGATTGATGATTTATCTGAAAAAATTGAACAATCAGACTATTTAAACAAAAATCAAATGAGTTTAATGATTTCTTCCTACTTATTAAACGAAGCGTCTGAAAACATCAAACTCGAAATAATCAAAAAGAAATTAATTTCAGGAGAATTATCATTGGAGAAAAAGCGAAAATTCATTTATTTATTTTCGAGTATTCTCCTTTTTTTATTACTTCTTTCAGTTGTATATGTTCGTTTACAAAATTTCAAAAACAAAAAGAAAACCTTAGAGTTAGAAACAGAAAAATTGAGTATTGATAATAAAATGCAAGCTTTTCATATCAAAAAACAAGAACTCTATCTATCCGAATACGCACTCGATTTCAATAAAAACAAAGAATACGATCAAACTTTAATTAAATCTCTTTCACAAATTGTTGCAACAGAAAAAGAACAACAAGCAAGCGAATTAAAATCACTATTAGTAGAATTAAAACAAAAACAGTTTGTTTTAGTTAAGACTGAAAATCTGATAAATGAATCCGAAATTGCAATGGTCAATTTTAAAACAAATTTGTTGAACAAACATCCGGGCATAACTAAAACAGACGTTCAGTTGTGTTATTTTCTTCGCCTCGATTTATCAAATAAAGAAATTGCAACACTAAAAAACGTTACAACTGATAGTATTAAAATTTTTAAAAACCGATTGAAAAATAAATTTGGAATCACTGCTAACCAATCAATCGAGAATTATTTAAAATCAATTTAAACCTGAGTTCGATTCTAAATTCATCTCAGAATTTATTTTAAAATAGTAGATCTGAGACTCATTTTATGAGGAATAGCTAGCTATTTCGAAGAAAATAGACGAGTGAGATACTGTTTTAAAAGAAATAGTTTTTACAAATCCACACTTCTTTCGCCTATAAAAAGCATCTTTTTCGTTAAACCCATTCGAATTGGCTCGCCAA